>JALUYG010000028.1 GCA_027013105.1 Mariprofundus sp. | reverse complement strand
CTGGGAATAGGGTCGGGAAACTGGTGCGATCCTTTCCGTGTTAGTCCGCCATCCGGCGCATTAAGTCCTTGCCGGAAACGATTCGGTCGATAAACAGAATGCCGTCGAGGTGGTCGATCTCATGCAGGATAACGCGCGCTTCAAAGCCGCTTGTCGTGATCTCCTGAGTCTGACCCTGCAGGTCATCGAAACGGATACAGGCTGATGCGGCGCGCGGCACCATGCCGACCCAGTCGGGCACGGAGAGGCAACCCTCCCGTCCCAGCCTTTCACCGTGACTCGATACTACGACCGGATTGGCCATCAATAACAGGCCGTGGTTTTTGCACGGTCTGCGGCTTTCCCGACAATCGACCACGATCAGGCGTCTGTTCATGCCGACCTGCGGCGCGGCGATACCGACGCCGCCGGGGCCGGCGCGCATGGTTGCCTCCAGCATGGAAAAGACGGTTGCCAGCTTGTGATTAAAGCCGGTCACCGTTTGGGCGACCCGGCGCAGTCTCGCATCCGGATGCGTTAAAATCGTTTGAACAGACAAGGCTGCGTCGGCGTATCAGAGGATGGCGTCATCCAGCGCATGAATATCCACCTCCACGCCGATTTCACCGGCTACGGCGGCCAGCGCCGATCTCAAGGCGGCAGTTTTGTCGTCGGTAGTCTGGTCGGCAGTAGCCTGGCCGGCGGCAGCCACTTCCAGCACCATCATATAGACGGGGCCGCTATCGGAGAGGCGCGATTGCGTCGATACATCGACAATAGAGACATTCAAATCGGCCAGTGCGGCGGTGACGGCATGCACAATGCCAACCTTGTCGGCGCCGTGAACGGTGATGACATGATCCGGCTCCAGCGGCGGCGTTGCAGCTTCTTCATCCGGAATGATTTGCGATTGCACCGACAGGCGCGTGCGCTGCTCCAGTTCGGCCAGTGCAGCCTTGAGTGCGCCGAAACTGACCTGGTCGGGAAGGCGTACGATCAGCATCATGGTGAACCGGCCGCGCAGGGCGGTCATGGATGAGTCCTCGATATTAATCTCCAGATGCTGCAATGCTTCCGCCACATCGCGCACGATGCCGGGGCGATCGACGCCTGAGATAGATAATAATACGCTGGACATGCTTCATCCTCCTTTGCGTTGCCATGCAACAAACAACGCCCGTTAAGCGTAAGACTAGCCTGCGTGCCGGAAAAGTAATTGATTTTTTATCCTTATCCGGCGATCTTGGCGAGAGATGGTAGAGTAAAAAGGCCATGAATGGACTTTTTACGAGGAGGTCGGTTAAGACTTGCAGAGAAGCAACGAAAACAGGGGAGCGCATGTGAGCTATGGCTGCTAATGATGCGGTTCAACTGAGTCTGTTTGCACATCGTCTGTCAGCGATTTGCGAGGAGATGGGGGCGGTGCTGAAGCGCAGCGCCATTTCTCCCAATATTCGCGACCGCGAGGATTTCTCCTGCGCCCTGTTTGATCGCGACGGGCAACTGGTGGCGCAGGCGGCCCATATTCCGGTGCATCTCGGTTCAATGGCGTTTGCCATGGCCGATGTGGTCGGGCAGTTTGATTGGCAGGCCGGTGATGCAGTGGTGTTCAACGATCCGTTTCCGGGCGGCACCCATCTGCCCGATATTACCGTGGTCATGCCGATATTCAGTTCCCGGACGCTGATCGGTTTTGCGGCGGCCCGCGCTCACCATGCCGATATCGGCGGCAAATCGCCCGGCTCGATGGGGGTGGAAACCCGGCTTGAAGATGAGGGTCTGATAATCTCGCCCTGCTGCTGGTTCAGGGCCGGAGCGGAGCAATCGGAGTTGCCAGCGCGTTTTCAGCAGGTGCGGGCGTATGCGGAGCGGCTGGGCGATCTGGCGGCCCAGAAAGCAGCCTGCGAAATCGGCGGCCAGCGGCTGTGTGAACTGGCCGCTGCCGGGTTGTCAGGTTCGGAGCGGGGGCGAGCGGAATCAAGTGATGCAGAGCCGGTTGGTTCAGAAAGGATTGATTCAGAAGGGATTGATTCAGAAAGGGGCGATTTAGAACGTGCGAATGCAGAACTGGACGACAGGATAGCGGCGCTGCTGGCAGTTTCCGAAGCCTATGGGCGCAGGACGATTGCGGCCATCCCCGATGGCGATTACTGCTTTGAAGATGTGATGGAGGATGATGGTTGCAGCAACGGGCCGCTGCCGGTGCGCGTGCGTATCACCATTGCCGGCGAAACAGCCAGGGTGGATTTCAGCGGCACGGCCGCTCAGGTTGATGGTCCGGTGAATTGCCCGATGGCGGTGACGGCGGCCAGCGTACTGTATGTGTTTCGCTGCCTGATGCCAAAGCATACGCCGCAGACGGCGGCGGTATTTCGGCCGATCCGCATTTTCGCGCCAGAGGGGTGTCTGGTGCATGCGAATGCGGGCGCTGCTGTCGCCGCCGGCAATGTCGAGACCAGCCAGCGCATTGTCGATGTGGTGCTGGGCGCACTGGCGTCGGCGATTCCCGATCGTATTCCGGCGGCGGCGCAGGGTACGATGAACAATGTGATTTTCGGCGGCAAAAGCGGGACGGATGATTGGGTCTATTATGAGACGCTGGCCGGCGGCATGGGCGCGCATGCAGAGGGGCACGGGCTATCGGCTGTGCAGTGCCACATGACCAATACGAAGAATTCGTCGATTGAAGTGCTGGAGGTGCATTATCCGCTGCAGATTCGGCGCTATCAGGTGCGTAGAGGTTCAGGCGGGAGAGGGATGTTTCATGGCGGCGATGGCCTGATACGCGAATGGTATGTGCGCGAAAACTGCCACCTGTCGTTATTGACCGAGCGGCGAACGACCGCGCCCTATGGGTTGCAGGGCGGCGATGCCGGCGATAGCGGTCAAAACGCGCTGTGCAGGGATGGCGAATGGAGATCGCTGGCGGCCAAAGGTTCATGGCAGTTGAAAGCCGGTGATCTCATCCGCATCGAAACACCGGGCGGCGGCGGATTTGGCGCGGGAAAGTCAAGGTCGGGAACCACGGACGCACGCAGATGAACACAGATGTGAACCATACTGCACGTCAAAACCATCTCTCGCCAAGTCGCCAGGAACGCAAAGGATCGGTCAAAGAGTGTTTTGGCTTATATCTGCGTTCATCTGCGTGCATCCGCGGTTCCCTATTGGATTTATCTTTGCGTGCTTTGCGACTTGGCGAGATATTGGTTGATGCTCATGATTTTTAAGGTGAATAGATGATTATTTTAGGGGTTGAGTCATCGTGCGATGAAACGGCGGTGGCGATTTATGATGGCGATCTGAACACAGGGCAGGGGCGTATTGTCGCCGAGCAGATCGCTTCGCAGATTGAGACGCATGCAAAATTCGGCGGCGTGGTGCCGGAAGTGGCTTCGCGCGAACATCTGATGGCGTTGCCGCCGATGGTCGATGCGCTGCTTTCCGAGGCGGCGCTGAGTTGGTCTGATATCGATCAGATCGCCGTGACAGCCGGGCCCGGCCTGCTGGGGGCGCTGCTGGTCGGCGCATCTTACGCGCGCGCCGCCGGCATGGTGAATGATATTCCGGTGTTGCCGGTGCATCATATGGAGGGGCACCTGCTGGCGCCGGGGTTGTCGGGCGATCTGCCGGCCTTTCCGTTTGTCACGCTGCTGGTCTCCGGCGGTCATACGTTGCTGGTGCTGGTGAAATCGATCGGCCAATATGAAGTGATCGGCCAGACGCTGGACGATGCGGCCGGCGAGTGTTTTGATAAATCTGCCCGCTTGCTGGGGCTGCCCTATCCAGGCGGTCCGGAGATTGCGTCCATGGCGGCAGGGGGCGATGCAACGCGTTTCAAACTGCCGCGCCCGATGTTGAATCGGGATAATCTGGATTTCAGTTTTTCGGGCCTGAAAACAGCGGTGATGTATGCTGTCAAAAATGCCGGCGGACTATCGGCGATGAGTGCAACCGACCGGCGGGACATGGCCGCCTGCATCGAGTCGGCGACTTGCGAAGTGCTGGTGAAAAAATCCATTCGCGCCTGCCTGAAAAGAGAGGCACCGAGACTGGTGATCGCCGGCGGCGTGGCGGCGAATAGCGCCCTGCGCGCCTTGCTGGCTGAACTTGCAGCAGCGAACGGGATTGAAGTTCACATGCCGCACCCCAGGCATTGCACCGACAACGCCGCCATGATCGCTTATGCCGCATTCCGGAAAATCATGCAGGGCGTTTCCCCCCCGGAAGAGTGGGATGCGACGCCAAGGTGGAGTCTGTCGAATTTGAGTTAAAGCGGAGTGCCCCAACCGGATGCTAGCGCCTGAGATGTGTTTTCAGATTTGGCATCGGC
>JALUYG010000027.1 GCA_027013105.1 Mariprofundus sp. | reverse complement strand
GTGCTCAAGGGCGTGGAATTCACACTGCAAGAGGGCGAATTTCTGGCTATCGTCGGTGAGTCCGGCTCGGGAAAATCCACCATGCTTCAGATTCTCGGCACGCTTGAGCGGCCGGATCAGGGTGAGATTGTGCTCGATGGCGAGCCCGTGCAGGCGCTGAACTCCAACCGGCAGGCCTTTTTACGCAATCAGAAAATCGGCTTTGTGTATCAGGCCCATCACCTGATTCCGGAACTGAGCGCGCTGGAAAATATCATCCTGCCGTTGATGGTGCGCGGCATGGAGACCGCAGCAGCTGAATCGCGGGGGCGTGCGTTGCTGGAGCGCCTGGGGCTGGGGGCGAGGGAGAGTCATATTCCTGCCAAATTATCCGGCGGCGAGGCGCAACGCGTGGCTGTCGGACGCGCCCTGGCGGCCCGGCCCCGGCTACTGCTGGCCGATGAGCCGACCGGCAATCTGGATGAACATACGGCCCGGGAGGTGTTCGGGCTGCTCAGGCAGTTGTGCAGGGAAGAGAATGCGGCCGTGGTGATGGTGACGCATAGCCTGGCATTGGCGGACGCCTGTGATCGAACCCTGTTGCTGCATGACGGTCTGCTGGTTTCAAGCGAGCGACAGATGAACGGCTCGTCGCAGGGTTAGTGGATAGCGTTGTCGTGCTGATCCAGCGCCTTGTGCAGCTGCTGGCGCTGTTGCTCCGAGAGGCGAAGCTGACCGTAATGGTTTTTTCTTATTAAGGTATTGATCTGGCGCATCAGCTTCAGATTATTGTCGCAGTTTCGGCAATTGCTGCACATCGAGAGGTGCAGTTTCAGTCGCAATCGTTCCCACAATGACAGCGGCCTGTCCAGGCTATCGGATGCCAGCCGACTGGCATAATGGCAAGCTTGTTTCATGAGTGCGTTCCTTTTTCAAACCAGTGCGTATTCAGACATTTGCGTAGCGATAATCGCGCCCGATGCAGTAGCACGTGCAGGTGTGTCGAGGTAATATCGCAACACTTACAGACCGTCGGGGTGTCTTCGCCGACAATATCGCGCATGCGAAAGACGATTTTCTGCTTCTCCGGCAGCTTGTCGATGCACGACTCCAGCACCTTTTGAAACTGTTCGTTGCTGTAGAGATCTTCCGGATTTTCCTTCCAGGCGTCGGGCGATTCGCTCCAGCCGCCGTTGGCGTTAAAGAAGGCCGATGTCGGATCACTCTCGACAGCCTCGGTGAGGTTGCGGCCGCGAATTTCATGACGGATATAATCGATGATTTTATGTTTTAAAATGCCCACCAGCCAGGTGCGGATGGAGGATTGTCCGGCGAAGCGTGCATAACCTTTCCAGCCGGCCAGCAGTGTCTCCTGCAGCATATCCTGCGCCAGTTCATCATTATGCAGGCGCGACATGGCGTAGCGATAGAGGTAGTCGCCATGCTCGTTTAACCATGTATGTGGATCATCGGGTGGACTCATCGGCAAGGAGTCTGCCCAAACTGCGCCACTCTTCAAGTTGCCAGTGCTATTCTATGATTGTCTGATTCCATAGGATGCGGGAATGACAGGAAAAACAGCGATGAGCGGTCAGCGCGCCATTGGGGTGTTCGACTCAGGCGTGGGCGGATTGTCGGTGCTTAAACATATTCACCGGCGTTTGCCGCATGAGTCGCTGCTCTATATCGCAGATTCGCAATATATGCCATATGGCTGCAAACCTGCTGCCGTGGTGCAGGATCGATGCATGGCGCTGGCTGCATTTCTGGCTGAGCGCCGCTGTAAAGCGATGGTTGTCGCCTGCAACACGGCTACGGCGGCTGCGGTCGCCCAACTCAGGGCGCAGTATGCGTGCCCCGTGATTGGCATGGAGCCGGCAGTGAAGCCGGCAGTGCAATATAGCCGTGGCAAGGTGGTGGGCGTGCTGGCGACCAGAGGCACCGCCGGCAGTGAAAAATTCAATCGGCTGATATCACGTTTTTCGCAACAGGCCAGGTTGATTGTGCAACCATGCCCCGGTTTGGTTGAGCGTATTGAAGCGGGAGAACTGGCCGGAGAACAGACCAGAATGCTGCTGCAATCCTTTCTTGAGCCGTTGATGCAGCAAGGCGTGGACGCCCTGGTACTGGGCTGCACGCATTACCCTTTTATTTCTCCGCTGATCAGGTCGATTGTGGGCGAAGATGTCGCCATTATTGAAAGTGGCGAGGCGATTGCGCGCGAACTGGAACGCCAGTTGCAGCGCCGCCATGAATTGTCTGCGCACCGGCGCCGGGGTGCAGTGGAGTTCTGGAGCAGCGGTGATCGCGCCGGCGCTGCGCCGCTGTTTGGTCGGCTGTGGGGCGGGCCGGTGGCTCTCAACAGGCTTGCACTATAGCAAAATTCATCTACACTCGTAGAAACCCCATGGCGGGCAATGCTTTTCCGGTTTTTGCGTTTTGGCGGTGCATGGCGCGGTCACTTTCCATGATCAACCGATAAATTGTCGATAAGTTAGTCGACAAATCATTCGTCGATAAACCCGGACTGCTGCCCGGCGTGTGCAGGAGAGCTGCCATCGCCATCTTCCACGATCTGATTGACAAAGAGTTGCTTCCCGAGCAGCCGACTTTTATAAAAATCCAGTTCCTGCAGGCATGGATGCGCATCGGCTTGCTTGCGATGTTTACGCTGTTCACTGTTTTTCACGGCGGCTTTCCGGCGGCGCTGATGCCGTTGATCATCGCCTCGGGATTGCTCTACCTGCTGCTGAATCTGTTTTCGATCTACTGGATCAGACAAGCGCCATATGCATGGCTTCGCATTGTGGCGATGCCGGTGTTCGATTTCTACCTGATTGTGTTGCTCATGCTGGGCAATGGCGGTCAGATGAGCGTCGTCTATTTTTTGCTGCTCACGCCTGTGATCGGCAACGGCCTTCGCTACGGCAGCCGCATGCTGATTTATTGCCAGTTGCTGGGGCTGGCGGCCATGGCCGCCATCAGTTGGCTGACCGCGTACTACCTAAAACAGCCTCTGGACTGGCTCGGGCTGACCATCCAGATATTTGCGATCCTCTATATCTCCAGTTACGCCTACGGCATGATTCGTCGAACCGAAGGTAGCGTACATCAAAAACAGGCGGCGGAAGCATCCGCTGGTCGCCTGATTGCCGAAGCGCCGCATCCGGCTTTCACCTTCGATCTGCAAGAGGATCAGGCCCCGGTAATTTATGCCAATCCAGCCGTGGCTACGTTAACGACAATGCAGCCCGATGCGCTTGCCGGCATGCCGATGGATCGGCTTGTCATCCCCGAAGACAGGGCGACGTTGCGTCAGGCAGTGGCCCGGCAATATCAGACTCCGGCCATGGTTCAGTGCTATGTACGCATTCCGGATGGCCGGGGCGGAACGATCAAGGTACGCTGTGAAATCAACGCGACTTTGCAGGAAGGCAAGCAGATCGGCCTCTGTTATCTAAGCGACATCAGTGAAAGCGAGCGGTTGCAGGGAGAACTGGCCGAGGCCCAGAAACAGGCGCAGGCGGCGGCGCTGGCATCGGGCGTGGCGCACGACTTCCGTAATCTGTTGTCTGCCATTATTGGTCATGCGGAGCTGATTAGCCTGGAGCATGACGACCCGCAGTTGCAGGCGGATCTCCGGCAGATTATTGCCGCCGGAAACCGCGGTTCGGATATGGTGGAGCAGCTGTTGCAACTGGGGCGCAGCAATCCCTCGGATTTTAAAGTGCTGAATATTGCCGATCCTGTTCGGCATATGGTGGAACTGGCGCGTGTGCAACTGCCGCCGGATATTCACCTCTCCATCCAGGTGGATAAGGCGCTGCCCAGCGTTCGCGTGAATCTTGCCCAGATTGAGCAGGTTGTGCTTAACCTGGTATCCAACGCCGCGCAGTCGATGCCGGATAACCGAGGCGAGATTACCGTCAAACTCTCGCATGTCAGGCCGGATGCGCATACTTCAAACCTCTGCATCACGCTGCGGGATAATGGCGTCGGCATCGATCCGGCCTACATTCACTCGATTTTTAAACCATTCTGGAGCACCAGAAAGGGTGAGGGCGGCACAGGTCTGGGGCTGGCCATGGTTCAGCGTATCATCCGCTGGCATCATGGCCATATTGATGTTGAGTCGATCCCGGGGTGCGGCACGGCGTTTAATATTTTTCTGCCGGAATACAGAGCGCGCGCAGCTTCTGATGCGGGTGATGCCGATGCTGCAAGCTTGCCGTTTCTGAAGCCGGATGCCGGCTATGACGATCTGATCTGCTGGGATATTCTGCTGGTCGAGGATCAGCCGGATGTGCTCGATATCCACAAGGTTTTCCTATCCAAAATGCGGCAGCGG
>JALUYG010000026.1 GCA_027013105.1 Mariprofundus sp. | reverse complement strand
TGCACTGGTTTGCGTATCCAGTGTATCTGGTGCGGACTGGGGTGATTGTTGCGCTGACTGCTGCACCAGCCGTTCTGCTGAAATCTGTTCTCCTCTGCTGGTTGCACCGGGTGTGGGGCGTGCAGCATGCGATTGGCTTTTGTTGTTCAACATGATCCGACTGGTTGAGTTAGTCAGCGTGTTTCCTGCCGAGGCCATGGGTTGTGCCGCTGCAGCACTGTTCATGCTCTCTGTGGTGTGAGGCTGTGGCGTCGAGTGGGCTGCCTTGTGTGCCCCAATGACGGCTTTGCCAGCTTGTTTCAATGCGGAATCTGACTCCTGATGTTCCATGCCGACTTGCTCGTTCACTGTGTTCAATGCTGAAGCGCCCGCCTTGACTGATGCAGACAACGGTTGATTGCGCAGGGGCTGTTCCTTATTCATTGCTGTCTGCCTGTTGAGTGCGGCCTGCTGATGCTTGCTATTCATCGGCCCGGAAAGAGCATCAATTGCTGATTCATCTGTTTTTGCTGACTTTTTGCTCTGTACGGTTTGCGTGGTGATCACGTTGGCTGCAACCAGCGGTACAGCGGAATCACTATTGCGCTCTTTTTTATGCTTGCCTGTTGTCGCCAGTGTCATTAGCTGGGCATGTTTTTTGGTGGTCAGAGGATCGCCTTTTTCGCTCGTTGCGAAAAACAGGCCGGCTCTGCCCGCCTTCACTTTGCCAAACAGCTTACCGTGCTGTTGCAAGCCGTCTGCCTGTAGTCCCTTGCCGGCAGTCTGCGCATGCTTCTCAAGAATGCTCATCAGAGCGGCGAAGAGGCCGGTTTTGCCATGGCTGTCTGTTTTTCCTGTGATGCCGGATAGGCCGGTTCCCTGAATGTGTTCTATCATGCCAGATATGGAGCATGATGAAGGCCAAGTAGTTTATTCTTATAAATCAACAGTTTTAACTGTCTGTGGGCAATCTTCTCCGGAACTTTTTTCCGCTGCCGGGAAAAATATGCCACGCCTGATGCATTGCTTTGCTTATCCGTGCAGCCTTGTTACATTACTGAGTATTGATGAACGATGACATCCACTATCAATGGAGAATACAATGAGTGATTGCCTGTTTTGTAAGATTGCCGCCGGAGATATTCCCTCCGGCAAGGTGTATGAAGATGATGATGTGTTCGCCTTCAGAGATATTCACCCGAAGGCGCCGACGCATGTGTTGGTGATTCCCAAAACACATGTCGCCACGCTGTCCGATTGCAATGATCCGGCCATGCTGGGCGTGCTGATGAATCGCGTCCGCACGATTGCCGATGATGTGCTGCAATTGGCGGCTGGCTATCGCGTGGTGATCAATGTGCGCGCCGGCGGCGGTCAGGAGGTGTTTCACCTGCATGTGCATATTCTCGGCGGCAAGAAGCTGCCGTTTTGAGTCGCCGTCGCATGCGTTCGCGATCAAGGCTGACCGGGCTGCATGATAATCTGGCCGCAGTTCTCGGCGAGGATTCCCTGCAGCAACTGATCGGCATCGCCCGGCTGCGCCGGGCCTGGCCCGATATTGTCGGGGCCATGATGGCGGCGCGCACGGAGCCGCTGCAGCTTGAACAGCTGGCCGAGGGCGGCGTTTGTCTATGGGTGGCCGTGGATCACGCTATCATGGCGCAGCAGATTCGCTTTCTCAGGGATGATATCCGTAAAGCCTGTTACAAGCATGCCGGCCTGACCGATCTCTACCGCATTCGCTCGCGGGTGCAGCCCGGTGCAGGCGTCAAAGACAGGCCGCCGTCGCCAAAGCCGGTGGTGTTGCCTCTGGGCGTCAAGCGCAGGCTTGCGCAGGAGGTGGCGAGCATTAAGGATCGCACGCTCAGACAAGCGGCTTTCCGGGCGCGCATGACACAGCTGATGTATGCCGGATCGCAAGAGAACGTCCAAGAGAAGGCCCAAGAGAACGCCGTAATACACAAAGAAAAATGAGGTTGATATTCATGAAGAAATTGATTCTATGCACCATGCTGGCCGTGTTCGGCCTCTCCATGCTGGGGCTGGCCGATCACGCCGATGCGCGCCGTTTTGGCGGCGGCATGAGCTTCGGCAAACATCGAATGATCAAGCCGCCGACGCAGTCGCGTATGTTCGGGCAACGCTCCGGAACCTCGCAGCGATCCGCCGCGCACCAGCGTGGATCCGCACGCACAGGGCTGATGGGCATGCTGGGCGGGCTGGCGCTGGGCGGCCTGTTGGGTTCGCTCTTTTTTGGCGGTGCATTTGAGGGCGTCAATCTGTTCGATATCGTGATGATTGGCGGCATGATCGCGCTGGTGCTGATGTTTGTGCGCAAACGCGCTGCCACCGGCCAGGCTGCATTTGCCGGCGCCGGTGCATCATCGGCGCGTGATGATGCCGGGCCCTTTCCGAGCGCAGGCAGCGCCGATCACGATGCCGGCATCTATGACGCGCCGGATGCGCCTGTCGGCGCGGCGTTGCGTCCGGAGATTGATGAAAAGCATTTTATTCCGGCAGCCAAAGAGATCTATGTGCGCATGCAGAAGGCATGGGATAACAATGATATTGAGGATATACGCAAGTTCTGCACGCCTGAAATCGCCGAGCGCATCGGTCGCGATATGAAGCCCGGGGAAACCAACGTGACGGAAGTCGCCACCCTCAATGCGGAAATCGCCGATAGCTGGATCGAGTCCGATCTGGAGTGGGTGGCGGTGAATTACACCGCCATGCTACGCGAAAAAACGCTCGATGAGGCTGGCGGCACGCTGGATGACCGGAGCGCCGAAGTGAATGAAATCTGGATTTTCCGTCACGCCCCGCATTCGGATGATCCCACCTGGTATCTGGCCGGCATTCAGCAAGCCGGATGATCTTCTTCAAAACCCAGGCGCGGATGAACGCGGATAAATGCAGATAGAAAGCAAAGTCATGCAACAGTGCAATGAATGTGCAGACAAAACAGATTAAAACGGACTTTCTGATTATCGGCAGCGGTGCGGCCGGCCTGCTGGCGGCCGGACGTCTGGCGGATCACGGTTCGGTGATCCTGCTGAATAAGGGAACGTTTCAGGATTCCAGCACATGGAATGCGCAGGGCGGCATTGCCGGCGTCTGTTCCGATAGCGACTCCTTTGAATCGCATGTGCAGGATACCCTGAACGCCGGTGCGGGGTTGTGTCGTGAAGATGTGGTGCGCACCGTTGTCAGTCACGGCACCCGCATCATTCAGGAGTTGATTGATATCGGCGCCGGTTTCGACCGGCGGCACGGCGAACTGCATCTGACCCGGGAAGGGGGTCACAGCAGCCGCCGTATCGCCCATGCCAAGGATGCGACCGGTCGCGCCATTGGCGAAGCGCTGTTGGCGCAAATTGCACCGCATCGCAACATTCAGAGGCTGGAGCAGCACACCGCCATCGATCTGATCACTTCTCGCCACCTCGGTCATGGCGGCGGCAACCGCTGCCTGGGCGCTTATGTGCTCAATCCGCAGGGGGAGGTGCTGACCATCGCCGCCGGCCAGACGATTCTGGCCACCGGCGGCGCCGGCAAGGTCTATCTCTACACCTCCAATCCGCATGCCGCTTCCGGCGATGGCATCGCCATGGCCTGGCGCGCCGGCTGTTCGGTGATGAATCTGGAGTTCATTCAGTTCCATCCCACCTGCCTGTTTCATCGCCAGGGCTCGAATATGTTGTTGTCTGAAGCGCTGCGCGGCGAAGGGGCGCAGTTGGTGGATCGGCAGGGGCGCCGTTTTGTGTTTGATTATGATCAGCGCGGCGAGCTGGCGCCGCGCGATATTGTGGCCAGAGCGATCGACCATGAGATGAAGAAACAGGGCGTGGACTGCATGTATCTGGATGTGCGCCCGGTCAAGCGCAACAAGGTGAAAGATCACTTCCGCAATATTCATGCCCGCCTGCTGGAACTGGGGCTGAATATGACCAAAACGCCGATTCCGGTGGTGCCGGCGGCGCACTATCTGTGCGGCGGCATCCGGGCGGATGTGAACGGGCGCACCGATCTGGACGGTCTGTACGCCATTGGCGAAACCGCCGGCACCGGCCTGCACGGCGCCAACCGGCTGGCCAGCAACTCATTGCTGGAGTGCCTGGTGATGGCCGATTGTTGCGCTGCAGATGTGCTGAAGCAGCCGCAGCAGTCGCATGGCCCGATTCCGCTGTGGGATGAATCGGGGATTGTGCCGGAGACCGAGCGCATTCAGATCAAGCAGAACTGGGACGAGATTCGCGCCACCATGTCGCATTATGTCGGCATCGTGCGCTCCGATGAGCGCCTAAGGCGCGCCAGACGCCGGTTGCGTCTGATTCAGGATGAGATCGCCAGCTATTA
>JALUYG010000025.1 GCA_027013105.1 Mariprofundus sp. | reverse complement strand
TATCGACAAAATCGGGAAAAATCGACTGGTTCAGCCTGTCGGCCAGAAACGAGCGCTGTTGCAATACGGCGCGCCCGTTGATGGCGCTGACCAGATGGCCGAGCAGCGAAGTGGCGGTGCGCGGCTCGAATATCACCGGATATTCGCCGCTATCGATGCTGCCCGGATGCAGCCGGGACACGGCGCGGCTGGCAGCCTCTTCGGCGATCTGTTGTGGCGAACGCAAGCCTGCAGCGTGAAAGGCGCGATGCCAGGCGTAATCGCGCTGCATGCCATCGCCGCGGCCGGCAATCACCGATACGCTCAATGAGGCCGACGCCCTGGCGTATTCGGCGGCGAAGCCATCGCCGGAGGCGTAGGCGACGCGGGTGCTGCCGAAGCTGGCATCTGCGCCTTCGCTGTTGCTGATGTCGGCGGAATAGTGGCGGGCGATCTCTTCGCATGCCGTGGCTGCAGCTTTGGCCTGCTCCAGATTCCAGCCGGAATCGCTGTGGTCATGGCGCTGCTGCCAGGTGGTCAGTTCATCTGCACTCGGGTGGCTGGCGCCGACCGGCGGCACGGCGTCCGGATCGGGCTCGGAAATGCGCGCCATGGCGACCACCTGTTCAGCCAGTTGGTTTAAGCCCGATTCGGATACATCTGAAGAAGAGGCGGTGGCAAACGCCAGACCGTTCGGGGTTTCGACAAAGGCGCGCAGGCCTAATCCCTGTGCATCTTCGCGCTCGACCGACTCCACCTGGCCATTGCGCACGCTGATCGAATCGCCGGTATCGCAGATGGCCAGCGCATCGGCATGACAGGCGCCGGATTTTTTCGCCGCTTCAATCAGGCGAACGGCCTGTTCAGAGATGGGTGTGTCGGCGCTGGCGGGGTGGGCGTGTCGGTTGATCTTGCTCATGCTTCGGTGCCTCCCACGGTGAGTTCATCAATACGGATGGTGGGCAGCCCCACGCCGACCGGCACCGACTGGCCGCCCTTGCCGCAGGTGCCGACGCCGGGATCGAGTTGCAAGTCGTTGCCGATCATCGAGACTTTTTGCAGCACCTCATGGCCCGAGCCGATCAGCGTAGCACCCTTGACCGGATATTGAATCACGCCGTTTTCCACATAATAGGCTTCGGATGTGGTGAAAACGAATTTGCCGGAGGTGATATCGACCTGGCCGCCGCCGAAATTGACCGCATAAATCCCTTTGTCCAGCGAGGCGATGATATCATCCGGTTTGTCGTCGCCAGCCAGCATAAAGGTGTTGGTCATGCGCGGCAGCACCGGATGGGCGTAGGATTCGCGCCTGCCATTGCCGGTCGGTTTCATGCCCATCAGGCGGGCGTTCTGTTTGTCCATTAAATAGCCGGTCAGAATACCATCCTCAATCAGCACGGTGCGGTTGGTCGTTGTTCCCTCATCATCCATGCTCAGCGAACCGCGTCGCTCGGCAATGGTGCCGTCATCCACCACGGTGATACCTTTGGCGGCGACCTGCTTGCCCATTTTATCGGCGAAAACGGATGTGCCTTTGCGATTGAAATCGCCCTCCAGACCGTGGCCGATGGCTTCGTGCAATAAAATGCCCGGCCAGCCCGGCCCCAGCACCACCGGCATGGCGCCGGCCGGCGCATCATGGGCGTCGAGGTTCAGCAGGGCGAGGCGCACCGCCTCATGCACCAGCCGCATGGCTTCATCGCCATCGATTAATCGCTGCATGTCGAAGCGACCGCCGCCGCCGGCCGAGCCGGTTTCGCGCTTGCCGTTTGCTTCGACCACCACCGATACATTCAATCGCACCAGCGGCCGCGCATCATGCATGGCAGCGCCATCCATGCGGATAATATGAATATCGGAAAAGGAGGAGGAGATATTGGCGAACACCTGCTTAACACGCGGATCGAGGCTGCGCGCCAGCGTATCGAGTGATTCCAGCAAGGCTTTGCGCTGCGGAAAACTCACCGATTCAGTCGGATTAACAGCCTGATAGAGCGATGGCGCCGAGACGCCATGAATCGAAATCGGCGCACGGCTCCGGCCGCTTTCAGCAATGGCGCGCGCCGATTTACCGGCTTGTAGCAGTGCGGCGGCGTCGAGCCGGTCGGTAAAGGCGTGACCGGCGGCTTCACCCTTGATGACGCGCGCCCCCATGCCCTGATGGGTGGAGGCCGAAACGTGCTTCACGCGGCCCTCTTCCAGCGCCAGTGATTCGGAGGATGAGCGCTCCAGATAGAGATCGCCGTCATCGGCGTCGGCCGGCAGCATATTGGAGAGCACAGATTGCAGTGTTTCAATCGAAACAGGCAGGGTAGTGGTCAAAGTGGTTCCATGGTTATGTTCGGACATGGTCGCAATCGTCGGGGGTGGCAGTTTTCTGTCAAGTTAATCATCCGGGCCAGTTAATCATCTGGGCCAAATCGTCGATCATTTGCTTGTTCGTTCGGCCATTCGCTGCTCCAGCTCCCTGTTTCTGGCTTCAAGTTGTTCGATCTGTCGCACCTTGGAGATGGCGACAGCGCAGGCTGATGCCAGCGTACGTACGATGGTCTCATCGATTGTGGTAAAGACTCTGCCGTCTGCTTTCTCAGTCAGGTAGATGACGCCCGCTGTATCTGGCATATTAGCATGAAAAATAAACAACGCGCTTGTCGGTGTGATGATAGTGGGCTCTCGGGCTGTTGTCGCCTGTCGCGGCACGATTACCCCAGCGGTATCATAAACGCTTGTGTCGATTGTGGTAGGGGCATATTCTGAAGCTATGGAGTCGACGTTAAAAACAGTTCACGCCGGCGATCTTTGGGGCGGCATGACCGCCTCGGCGCTGGTGCTGCCGCAGGCGATGGCTTTCGGTATCACCCTGTGGTCGCCATATACCCACAATCCGGCCGTGGCGGCAATGTCCGGGCTGGTGGCGGCGGCTTGTCTGTGTGCGGCGTCAGGGCTATTGCGCGGCACAGATGGACTGGTGTCGGCGCCCACAGGGCCAACGCTGATGCTGTTGGCCGGTGCGATTGCCGATCTGTCGACGGACGGTCTGGCCGGCAGTGATCTGGTGACAGCGACGCTGATGATCGTGGCAATGGCCGGGTTGCTGCAGATATTGATCGGCGGACTGAATCTCGGCCATCTGATTAAATTCATACCCTACCCGGTGGTGTCCGGCTTCATGACCGGCACGGCGCTGTTGATGATCAGCTCGCAAAGCGGCGTGGTGCTGGGCGGCGGGGCGAGGCTGACCATGCAGCAGGGCGGATGGATTCCATTGGCGACTGCGGCGGTTACAGTGGCGACGATGGTCTGGCTGCCGGGCTGGATTCGACGAATTCCTGCTGCTGTGCTGGGGCTGGCGGTTGGCACGCTGACATTTCACCTGCTGATCTTTGCTAAAGAGGTGACACTGCCATCCGGATGGGTTATCGGTGATCTGCCTGGGCCGGGGGATTTGCAGTCCGGCCTGATTTACGCGTGGTTGCACACATCCGATTTCAGTGTGGCGCATGTGCAGCAATGGCCGTGGGTGCTGATGGGCGGCTCGGCATTGGCGCTGGCCGTATTGGCGTCACTCGATACCTTGCTCACCTCCGTGGTGGCCGATGTATCCACCGGCTCGCGCCATCAGGCGCGCCGGGAGCTGATGGGGCAGGGGGCGGGGCATCTGTTCAGTGCGCTTGCCGGCGGCATGGCCGGGGCCGGCACCACCGGAGCGACGCTGGTGGCTATTCAAAGCGGCGGCAGACAGTGGTCGGGTCTGGTCACGGCCGGCTGCATGCTGCTGCTGATTCTGTTTCTTGGGCCGCTTGCGGGCGAACTGCCGATTAGCGTTTTTGCCGGCATTATTATCTATGTCGCTATTTTCGGCATGCTGGATAAGGATATTATGCGCTGGCTGCGTACGCCGCAGGCGCGCACGGATGGCGTTATCGCGCTGATTGTCATTGCGGTCACGGTGCTGGATGATCTGATGGTGGCGGTCGGGCTCGGGGTGGCCCTGGCGGTGGTAGAGTTTATCCGCGCGCAGGTGCAGTCGGCGGTGATTCAACGACGCTGGAGCATGCATGATCGCACCTCGTTGCGACGGCGCGTGAAAACGGAATGCGCCTGTCTGGCCCGGTTTTGCGATGCTGTGGTTGGCTATGATCTCAAGGGCACGCTGTTTTTCGGCACGGTCGACCACCTCTATGAGGCTATGCTGGATGACCTGAACCGGGCCAGCTACATTATTCTCGACATGCGACGCATCAATCAGGTGGATTTGACGGCGCTACGGATGATTGAGCATATGTACGGCATCATGCGCCAGCGCGGCGGCGAACTGATTCTGGCGCATGCGCCGAAGAGCATGGGACTGGTCAAAAAGCACGGTCATCGCCACGAACGCCTGATTCCCTATCACGACAACATACGCCTGCGCAGCT
>JALUYG010000024.1 GCA_027013105.1 Mariprofundus sp. | reverse complement strand
GATCGGCGCTGTTTTCGCCAGCCACCATGGTGGTGGTTTCCAGCATGGCCGGATCGATGCGCTGGCGCACTGCCATATCCAGCTTTTTCAACCGGTCGCGCATCTGCTCCAGCGTGGTGCCGGTGGGCATATTGACGCGCAGGTAAAAGGTCGATTCCGCGCCGGAAGGGAAGAGCTGGAATTTCATGGTGGTGGCCAGCGCCACCGAGGCGAGCAAGCCGATGATGGTGAGCAGGATGGTCAGGTAACGCAGTTTAACCGCCCTGTGCAGCAGCCAGACATAGATTTGTGAAATCCATACGAACAGGGCGCGCTCTTTGGGATGTTTGTTGGCGTTGGCGACGTCGCGAATATGGTTGGGCAGAATGAAGATCGCTTCAAACCACGAAAAGCTGAGCAGCACGATCACCACGACCGGAATGGAAAAAACGAACTTGCCGATAATGCCGTCCATATACATCAGCGGCAGAAAGGCCACGATGGTGGTCAGCACGGTGGCGGTGACCGGGCCGATTAACTCATGGGTGCCTTCAATGGTCGCCTGTTCGGGCGATAATCCCCGCTCCATATGCCAGGTGGCATTTTCACCGATAATAATGGCGTCATCCACCATCAGCCCGAGCACCATAATAAAGCCGAACATGACCAGCAGATTCAGGGTGATGCCGGCCATATAGAGTACGGCGATGCCCGAAAAAAAGATCACCGGCAGTCCCCACGCCGTGGTCAGCGCCACCGCAGGGCGCAGAAACAGCAGCAGCAGCGCCAGCACCAGCACCAGGCCGATGGCGCCATTGTTGGTCAGCACGCCGAGGCGCAGGCGGGTGATGGTGGAGAGGTCGTTATAGGCGCTGACATGCACTTTTTCACCGTAGGTTGCCGGAATGGTGGCCAGATAGGCGCGCACGTGATCCACCAGTTTGATGATGTCGGCGTCGCCTTTTTTAACCACGATCATATTGATGGCCGGTTCGCCGCGCGCGCCGACATAGCGATAGGGGCGCTCCAGCGTGTCGGTGACATCGGCCACATCCTTCAGCCGCAGCGCCTGGCCGCGCTCATTGGCGCGCAGCACCAGATTGCCGGCATCCTCAGCCGATCTGAATTCGCCGGTGATGCGGATAATGCTCTGGCCGTCGGGCGCTTTTAAGCGGCCGCCCGGCGCATTGATATTCCAGCCCCGGATCAGGGCGGCGATATCGTTGATCGATACCCGGTGCCGACGCATTTTTTCCGGATCGGGAACAATGCGAATCTCCTCTTTGCGGTCGCCCTGTACAAATACCGTGGCCACGCCCTTGATGTTGCGTACATCGTCCTCGATGCGGGTGCTCAGATGCTTCAGTTCCAGCGGTTGGAAATCTCCGTAAATGGAGAAGGTGAGCACCGGCGCCTGCTCCGATTTCACCTCCATAATGACCGGATCGGCAGGCAGGTCGACAGGCAGGTCGGCGCGATTAATCGCTTGCTGGATATCGGAGACCAGCCGGGCGCGATCCTTGAAATTCGGGTCGACCTCAACCGTGATCTGCATGGTGCCGGAAAAGGCGGTGGAGCGAATCGCATTGATGCCGTCGATGCCCTTCATTTCCCGTTCGATCGGCGTCACCAGCAGCCGCTCGACTTCACGGGGTGCGGCGCCCGGATAGCTGCCGCTGATGGCGATCACATCAAAATTGATGCTGGGGAAGGCTTCGCGTTGCATGCTCATGGCGGCGTAAATGCCGCCGACCAGCAGAATGATGGTGGTCAGGTTCACCAGCACGCCGTGCCTGACGAAATAAGCGATGATCTGTTTCATGCGGTGGGTTTCATGTGATCGATTTCATGTCAGGGCGTGCCTGTCGCGGCGGTGGTCGTTTGCGATCGATCGGACTGTGATCGATCAGGCTGGGATTGATCCGATTGTGATGGGTCAGACTGCAACAGCCCAAGCTCATAGAGTAATTTTCCCTGCGCCCAGGCCAGCTGTTTTTCAGCCAGTTCAATGGTGAGCTGCTGCAATTTTGCATTCAGGGCGGCATTGCTCAGTTCGCCCTCGAACTGCACCACGGTGGCAGTGTCGGAGCGACCCTGGCGATAGCGCTGCATCTCCGCATTGAATTTCCGCTGCTCCGCTTTCACCTGCTTTCTTGCCAGCGCCAGGGTCGGCAATCCCGCCTTGATGGCTGTTACAGCAGCGGAGATATCATCCCTGATCTGTTTCATGGCGCTAATGCGCTGCGCCTCGATGCGCTGGCGCTGCAGGATAGCCTTGCGAATGGCCGCATTGGCCGTGTTGCGGCCCAGAGCGTCGGAGAGCTCCAGTGATACTGAGGCGAAATGGTCATGGGTGGAGAATCCGGCGGCGGCTGCCGGCAAGGGCGTTTTGTCGAGCGCGCGGGTGCCGAGTTTGGCCACCAGATCGAGTTGCATCTGATCGGCGTCGCGGGCGATTGCCAACCGGGCGTCGGCGGCCTGCATTTGCGCTTTTAGCGCCTGCAGTTCCGGGCGCAGCTGTTTCGCCTGTTTAACCGCCGCCTCGATGCCGGGCGTCTGTAGCGGCGGATGATGGCTGTGGGTGACGGCGATTTCGGTATTGGCGGCGCGCAGCATAAGCCTGTTGAGCTTGTTCTGGTCATTCAGGCGTACGGACCTGGCGCGTTGCAGATCGGTTTTGCGCGCTGCCAGAAGCGCTTCGGCCTGCAAACGATCCGCCTTCTCAATCAGGCCAAAACGCTCGCGCGAGCGCTGGTAGGCGAGCAGTTTTCTGGCGCGCCGAACCGCCTGTTTGGCGATATCAATATTAATATCGTCGGAGGCCAGCAGGTAGTAGGCGTTGATGGCTTTCAGCGTCAGGTTGTGGATGATCACCCGGCGCTGCATTCTGGCCTGCTCCACGCCGGCTCTGGCGCCGCTTAGTGCCAGATTGTATTCGGGGCGTCCCGCGCCCTTGAGTAGCGGGCGGCGATAATTGATATTGATCTGATTGCGATAAGCGGGGTTAAACAGCGCCAGATTGGCCGCGAACGGTGAGCGAAAGCCCTGGCTGGTGCGGGAGTAGCTGAAATCAGCGCCGATCGTTTCACCGCTGGCCAACGGTTTGGAAATTGCGCCGTTGAGCTGTCCAATACGTTGCTCCGAGGGCTGGAAGTCACTGATGGTCGGAATTTTTTCGTCGCTGGCGCTGGCGGAGGCGCTGATTTTCGGATCGAGGATGCCTTGCAGCCGGGTTGTTTCTGTGGCTGCAATGGCGCTGTCAATCCGGCTGATTGTCACATCGGGATTGCGTGCGATCACAGTTTCGATCACCTGCTTCAGGCTCATCGATTCCGCCATGGCCATGGGCGTCGCCATGGCCAAACAGAAATATGCCAGGGTGAAATAGCGTAATCGCCTGATCATTCCTCTCCTTCTTTACCCGCTTTGGCCGGAACCAGACCGCGCCGATACCGGACTTCGATACGTTGACGGAGCAGGATGAATGATTGGTGAAAAATTGACTATGTCAACTATCTACCTTACGCTTTCGCAATGGGTGTCGAATCGTGACGATAAAAATGCCAACGCGCTTTGAGGATGGTCTGGGCTACCTGATTCATCATCTGATGTACGCTTTTCGCCAGAAATTGTCGGAGCAGTGCGCCCGGAGCGGTTATGCCATGACTGCGGATGAGCTGACTGTGTTGATGATCACGGCGCAGGGCCAGAGTGAAAACGGATGCAGGCAAAATGGACTGAAGCAGGCCGACATCGCCGCTATATTGGCCAAGGACAAAGCGGTGATCACGCGGCGGATTAACAGTTTATTGAAGCAAGGATTAGTCGTCAGAACAACTGACAACAAGGATCGGCGCGCTGTTCGCATCAGCCTGAGTGCCGATGGCGTGGCAGCGGTGGCGCATCTGCGACCGCAACTCGAACAGGTGTTTCGGCGGATTTACCACGATATAGATCAGCAGGAATTTGATATCGCACGCGGTGTGCTGATGCGAATTCTTCATAACGTCAGTGAATCGGAAGAAAGTTGGAAAACCTAAAAACCAGCCACGAATGACACGAATGAACACTGATTAAAACCTTTAAAATGCCTTATGAATATTGCCTTTCAATTCGTGTTCATTCGTGCCATTCGTGGCTGAGTTTGCTTGGCTGAAATAAACATTTAACCCGTTAGCAGAGCAGTTGTTGCAGCGCTGCGCCCGGATCGGGTTGGCGCATCAGCGATTCGCCGATCAGAAAACCAAACACCCCGGCCCGGTTCATCTGCCTGATGTCATCCCGGCTGAATATGCCCGATTCCGTGATCACTGTTTTATCGGCGCCGATTTGTTTTAATAGCGACATGGTCGTGTCCAGCGTGGTTTCAAAGGTGTGCAGGTTGCGATTGTTAATGCCGATCAGTTGCGTATCCAGCCTGAGGGCGCGCTCC
>JALUYG010000023.1 GCA_027013105.1 Mariprofundus sp. | reverse complement strand
GCCTTTCAGAATCGAATAGAGGCGCTGGATGGTGCTGATGCAGACCTGGGCGTCGCTTGCCACATGCGACGAGGTGAGCCGCTGCACATTATAAAGCTCGGTGAACTTGCGGTTGTCGTCATTGGGCAGATAGGCCATGAACTCCTGTTCGGCCTGCTCGCCGAGGTTCTTCGTGTCCACCAGAAACAGAATGCGTTTGGCGCCGGCGAATTTTAGCAGGCGATAGATGGCGGTGATGGCCGTGTAGGTTTTGCCGGAACCGGTAGCCATCTGCACCAGCGCACGCGGATAGGCTTGATTAAATGAGGTTTCAAGATTGGTGATCGCCCTGATCTGGCAATCACGCAGCGCCTCAACCGGCAGAGCCGGGAACGCCTGCAGCCGGGCGCGCAGGGAATCGGGTTGCTGCAACCACTCCAGCAATGTTTCCGGGCGATGAAACGAAAACAGAGGGCGTGCGCGCGGTTTCGGATCACGCATATCCCGGAAACGCGTCACCAGAGCGTTGGATTCGTAAACAAACGGCAATGTTTCATTGTTATTCACCCACTTGAGCGACGCACCGGCATAGCCTTCGGCCTGATCCTCGGCAGCCAGCAGGTGATGCCCTTCCTCAGCCCGCTTGGCTTCAATCACACCAACCGCCTTACGGTCGACAAACAGCACATAATCGGCTGGCCCGACATCAGTGGGATATTCACGCACAGCCACGCCAAGGGAAGCATTTGGGTTCAGGTTAGACTTGTCCTGAATCATCCACCCGGCAGAATTAAGCATACGATCAATCTGATCGCGCGCCTGCTGTTCCGGGTTTTGATTCAGATAATCAACCAAGCTCCGCCCCCCCTGGTTTCGGGACTCTAGCAGAGAATCAGTTGATGTGTAGTCAGGTAGAATGGCCTGTCTCTGTTGACTCGATCAAAGCAGCAGCGCCTAGCGGCGGGGCGGGGCGGCCAGTTGCAGGGTGATTTCGATCTGTTCGCCATTTCGCCAGACGCCCAGGCGGAGATGGTCGCCAATGCGATGTTCCGCCGCCGCATCGCGCAATTCGGAGAGACGATGTACGGCTTTTCCCTCCACCGATTGAATGATATCGCCCGCAACCACCGAGCCGTCCCAGTTCAGCCGGGTGGCGCGCAGGCCGGCTTTGGCGGCCGGCGAGCCGGGCTCGATATTCAGCACCAGAATGCCGTCCACGCCCAGTTGGCGCAGCACTGAAGCGGAGACCCGCGCATCCGCACCGACGCCGATCCAGGGTTGAACCGTGGCGCCGTAGGCGATCAGTTGCGGCACCAGCTTGTTCACCGTATCGACCGGAATGGCGAAGCCGATGCCGGCATAGGCGCCCGATGGAGAGTAGATCGCCGTATTGATGCCGATCAGCCGACCCGATGAATCCAGCAGCGGGCCGCCGGAGTTGCCGGGATTGATGGCGGCGTCGGTCTGGATCAGGTGGTGAATCTCGCGATTGCGATCCTCATTGATGGTGCGATCCATGGCGGAAACGATGCCGGTGGTGAGCGTATAATCGAGACCAAACGGATTGCCGATGGCGAACACCTTCTGGCCCACCTGCAGATCGTGACTGCTGCCGACCGGCACCGGCGGCGGCGCATTGAACGGCACATTGATGCGCAGTACCGCCAGATCATGCGCGGCGCTGGCGCCGACCAGCACGGCGCTGTAAACCCTGCCGTCGGACAGTCGAATCCGGGCGCTGTCGGCCCCTTCAATGACATGATAGTTGGTCACCACGTCGCCATCTTTGTCCCAGATAAAGCCGGAGCCTGTGCCCTGCCGTGTTTGATAAACACGCCGCGTCCATGGATTGACGATCTGTTCTGTGGTGGTGATAAACACCACCGACGGACTGGCCTGATGAAAAATCGCAATGGTGGTTTTTTCATCATCGGCGAGATCGCCGCGCGCTGCAACCGGACGCGGCTCTGCGCCCGGGTTGGCGAGCCACGGCCTGAGATTATAGCCCAGCGATGCAGCCAGCAGCAGCGCCAACAGCAACCACGCCTGCCGACGCATCAGTCGATGCCTTCCTGCAAAACATCGGCGCACTGCTCGCCCATCTTTTTCATCGCCCGCGCCTCCAGCTGGCGCACGCGTTCGATGGAGACGCCCAACTCCTCGGATAAATCCTTCAGGGTGGCCGGCGGATCCATCAGCCGACGCTGACGAATAATGTAGCGATCCCGGTCGGAGAGCGTCGCCATCGCCTGCTCCAGCCTGTTGCGGGCAAACGCTTCCCAATCCTTCTCTTCCAGTTGCTCTTCGGGATTCTCTCCCGGCGATGGCAACTCCAGCACATGCCCTTCATCACCACTGTCCGAATCGATCGAAAAATCACGCCGCAGAAATGATGAGGCGATAGCCTGATAGGCCTCGCCGCTGGTGCCGTGCTGCTCGGCGATCTCTTCCAGATTCCTGCCTTCGAGCGCGGCAATGGCGCACTCCGCCTTCTGCAGGCCGGCAAAGATACGCCGCTGCAATTTATTGGTGCCCATTTTCACAATGCTCCAGCTGCGCAGGATAAAATCGTGAATGGAGGCCCGAATCCAGTAGGAGGCATAGGTTTTCAGGCGGAAGCCGCGATCCGGATCGAAGCGTTTGACCGCGTGCATCAGGCCCAGCGTCCCCTCCTGAATCAGATCCTCTTCGGGCAGGCCGAAATGGCGGTATTCGCGTACAATCGCCGCCACGCTGTGCAGATTGGCGCTAATTAAATCCTGAACCGCCATCAAATCGTGTTCGTTCTGCCATTTGCGCGCCAGCACATCCTCTTCCTCACGCGAGAGTTGCGGAATCTTGCGCAACTCCTGATAGAAGCGATCGAGGCTGGTCAGTGCTTTTAATGATCTGTTATTGGTCATATTCGCTCACTTATGTTGTCGCCGTCGATCCATTTCAACCCAGCGCGCCACATTGGCCTGATGATCGGCCAGCGTGGCGGCGAATTGATGACCGCCGGAACCGTCCGCCACAAAATAGAGAAACGGCACATCCGCCGGCGCCGCCGCCGCCCTCAGCGAGGCTTCGCCCGGATTGCAGATCGGCGTCGGCGGCAGCCCTTTGCGGGTGTAGGTGCTCCACGGCGTATCCATGCTCAGGTCCCGCTTGTGAATATTGCCGGAGAAGTGGCCGGTGGTTTTCCAGATGCCGTAAATCACCGTCGGGTCCATCTGCAGCGCCATGCCCCTCTGCAGGCGGTTGCGAATCACCGCCGCCACCAGCGGCCGCTCTTTGGCGATGGCCGTCTCCTTCTCGATGATCGAGGCCATAATGCGCAATTTGTTGCGCACCGCCGGATAGGGCGAAAGCTCGGCCAGAATCTTCTGCTGCGCCTGCACCATGGCGTTCAGCATCTGCGCAATCCGAACCGGTTTGGCATACTGATAGGTTTCCGGCAACAGACGGCCTTCCGCATCGACAGGAAACATTTTTTTCAACGCCGCCTGCCACTCCTTTTCATCCGTACCGGTTTTTTGCGCCAGCAGATGCAGCACCTCATCGGTTCTAAGCCCCTCCGGCACCGTCACCTTAAAGTGCATCACATCGCCGCGCGCCAGCCGTGCAATCACCTGAGCCATTGCCGCCGGCTGCGCAAAACGATACAGGCCGCTACGCAGACGCGAACCGTCGCCATCGAACCTTAACAGCAGGCGAAATGCCAGTTTGGAGGCGATCACATCGTTGCGCTTTAACAGCGCTGCGATCTGCTTCGACGAAGCGCCCCTGGGAATCATCACCTGCACCGGCTGACCCGGCGCGTGGCTGGCGCGGGTTTGCAGGTAAAACCAGCCCGCCGCCGCGCCGGCAAGCAGCACGCCGGCGACGACAAACAGAAAAATCAGCCTTTTCATAGCCGCACACCCTCCGCCAACTGCAATGCTTCAGTCAATATGCGCAGCGCCGGATGCCCCTGATCCAGCGGCAATTGACGTGCCAATCCGCGCACCGACGGCTCCACCCATGCGACCGGACGGATAAACAGCCCGCTGTTGCAGATGGCCATGGCGTCGCAATCGTCCAGCCACGATACAGGGCAGGCGGACTCACGCACCAAATCGCGCCGAATCAGAAAATCGCGCACCCGGCCCGGCAATACGCCGACGCTGGCCGGGGGCGTATGCCAGCGCCCGTGGCGAAACAGCAACACATTGGCCGTCGCCGTCGCGATCAGTTCGCCACCCTGTTCAAACAGCACATTGGCGTCGGTATCGCCATGCAGCGCCCGCAGGGTGTCGGCATAGCCGGATACAAACTTGGCCCGCTTCGGCTGCAGGGCGAACGGCCACGTCGCCAGCCGCAAAAACAGCGGCGCTGAGTTGCGCGAACAGGCCATGCATTGAATATTCGCCACGGGCTGATCGCTGCGACGGGTCAACCCCCATCCCGATTCTCCGCCGCTGATGGTGAGCCGAACCAGCGCGTCATCA
>JALUYG010000022.1 GCA_027013105.1 Mariprofundus sp. | reverse complement strand
TACAGAAGGTGAAATGGTTTCGGCCAACCAGCATCTGATTATCCACAATGGCAGAGGCATGTTGCTTGATCCGGGCGGACACAAGGTCTACTCAAAACTCTTTTCGGCCATGCCGGAATTCCTGCCGCCGTCATCGCTCGATTACCTGTTTCTCTCTCATCAGGACCCCGATATCGTCGCCTCGATCAACGGCTGGCTCATGGTCACCGACGCTGAAGCCTATATGTCCGCCATCTGGCGTCGTTTCGTGGCCCACTTCGGCGTTGACGGCAGTGTGATGGATCGTATGAAAACCATTCCGGATGAAGGCATGCGGCTCGACCTCAATGGCTGCGAACTCCTGCTGATTCCGGCGCATTTCCTGCATTCCGCCGGTAATTTTCACGTCTACGATCCGATTGCAAAAATACTCTACTCGGGCGATCTGGGCGCAGCCCTGGTGGATTATCGCTATGTCGAAGATTTTGATGCGCATACCGAACAGATGATCGGCTTTCACAACCGCTACATGGCCAGCAGCACCGCCTGCCGACTCTGGGCCGACATGGTGCGCAATCTGGATATCGACATAATCGCCCCCCAACACGGCGCTATCTTTCGCGGCAAGGCGATGTGCAATCAGTTCATCGACTGGGTGGCGGCGCTGGAGCCGGGCGCCGAAGCCATGCAGGAAGCATTTCAACTACCAGCATAAACGCTTAATAGTAAAGATATAAAGATTACATATACCAGGAGGAAAATATGGCAACAAAACAGGACAAACTCAACGCAGTACTCAATGAACTGAAAATGGCCACGTCGGATATCAACGGCGCCGGCATCATCAGCCCGGACGGCATGATGATCGCCGATCAGCTTGGCGGCGATCAGGCCGATGCAGCAGCGGCCATGGGCGCGGCTGTCGGCAGCCTTGCCAAACGGGTCACCGATACGCTCAAGGTCGGCGATTTTCAGGAAGTCAGCATTCGCGGCGCCAATGCCAGTATTCTGCTGTTTGATATCGAGCACCGCGCTTCCCTGATCATTTCCGTCGCCCAGAGGGCCAACCTCGGACTGGTGCTGCTGGAGGCCAGACAGGCGCAATCCCAACTGGCGCAAATTCTCTAAAACCGATTATCAGGGAAGAGCATGCATAGTATATATTACTATGCATAAACAAGAATCATGGACGATATTATGACCATCACGACAAGAGACCACACTGTGAACAAAGCTGTTCCACCGGAAATCCTTGAACCGTACCAGCGCTGGAAAAGCGGGCAACTGCAACCGCAGGAAGTACATGATATGGTAGATACTCATATGGAAGCTTTTTTCGCCGAGTTCTCCGACATCGCATACGATGCCAGCCGTTCAGATATCGCATATACCGAAAGAAAAAGCATGGGCGGCGAAGTTCATATCGGAGCGCGTAACAGATCTCCTCTGGTTGCCGTATTGAGCATGAGCCTGCTTGCCCTGATGGCGACAGGCGGCTGGTTCGCCTACAAAACGGACGAAGGCATTCACGCACTGCATCAGCAGATAGCCTTGCTCAATGCAAAACTGTTGCAGCAGAGCGTCACTGCGCCGCCGCTTCCATCCTCACATGCCAGGCCCGCGCCGAAAAAAAAGAGCATGCCGGACGCACCTGTTGTTGATAAATCACCGGTATCTGAGGCCAAACCCAGCCAGCGCCGGATCGCGATGCACATCAATAAATCACATCGCTCACATCGCGCCAGTGCAATGATCAGCCGCGGCGAAGCCGCCCGTGTCACTGAAGTCAGCCATCTGGATGCGACAGAGCCGACAACAAAACAGATAACTTCCAGGCATGCGCGGAAGCACTGGATGGTCGTTATCAGCTCTTATCTGGATCGAAAAAAAGCTGAGCGGGAAATCGCCGATTTAAGAAGCGCCAACATTGATGGACAGCTCAGTCAGGCGCTTGTGCATGGTAAAATTTGGTATCGAGTCATTTTGCCGGGCTTCACCCGAAGAGGCGCCCTCCACTATTTAAACCAACACAGGCAAAGCGCACTGTTTACTGGCGCATGGGTGGGAAAAGAGGACAAGTCCGCCTGACATGGCGCTGGCGCGGCAACTGCAATATATTGCAGTCACCCGATTAACCGGTATATTGCTCGGCTGAGACTCAGAACCAGAAGGTGACCAACCATGAATTCACTTGTTTATCTCCGCCGTATGATCATCAATCAAAAACCGGCCCGAATTGATTATACTGTGGGAAATGAGACAAAATCACTATATTATGAACGGGCCGGATTTGAAGGTTCACACGATGAAGTCGCCGCCAAATTGCGTGAGATTCTGGAAGCCAAATCGATCAATGTCGTCACATCTGATGATTTGAACCCGATGTCCAGCAAGCGCGTTTTTGCGCCTCAGGCTATCGCCTCAATGCTGGCCGGCTACACCTTCAATGCTGAAATGCGCGCCGCACTGCTCAGCTTCACCATGCGGCTGCCGCCGCTGGTCGTTCGTCTCTACCCCATGCAACGCTATGCATTTCAGGATAATTCCGCCTATATGAAGATGCATATGCAATATCAGCATAATGGCGTGTTGCGCATGCAGGCCTATATCGCGCAGGCGGAAAACACCCGCGATGAAATCGTCCGGCTCAGAGTCATGATGGCCACCTATATTCTGGGCTTGATCGCACCGCTGAATGCATCCACTCAGAGTCAACTCCAGACCCAGAAAATTCAGCCAAGAACTGACAGCAAGAACAAAAAGCCCGGCATACTGGCCAGAATCATTAAACGCATCAGGGGACTTTGATGGAGACTGAAGAGAAACAGATTGTCAAACTGGTCATCACCGGCCCGGTCAATGCCGGCAAAACCACCATGGTGCAGAACCTGAGCGACTCTCAACTGGCCGCCACCGATGTGGCCGCCACCGATGATGTCTCGCAACTGAAGGCGATGACCACAGTCGGTCTCGACTTCGGCATTTTGAAAGTTGACGATAGCCTCGAACTGCACCTGTTTGGCACTCCCGGTCAGTCCCGTTTCAATTTTATGTGGAATATCCTCTCCAGAGGCGCCATCGGCGCTATCTTTCTGGTCGACAGCAGCAGCGATGAATCCCTGCAGGAGATGAAAAAAATGTTTGAGTACTTCTCCGAACATGTCGACCTGCCCATGGTGGTCGGCGCCACCAAGCAGGATCTGCCCGGCGCAAAAAGCGTCGAGTCGATCGCGGCGACCCTGGGGCTGCATACAGATCTGGTATTGCCGGTCGATGCGCGGGAGAAAGAGGGCAGTAAAATGCTCGCCCTGACGCTATTGGGCAACGCCCTGCTGGCAGCGCAGGCGGAAGGCGACTACGACGATTCTGACTACGATGAGCTGTTCTAGCCCGGACTATTCATAAATGCCGCCGCGCCCTCATTGGTTCATTTGCATGCATCAAAGCCGCATCGCCAATAGCCGGAAAGCATGCTTCATCTCTCTGGTTGCGATGTTGCAGCTAAGCGGTTGCGCCCAGATTCATCAATCCGCTTCGCACAATACAATCGAAAAAGCGGCGGCCACGCATCATCTGCAACACAAAGTGGCGGCAACCGAAAATCCCGGTCCGGATCTACTGGATCAGCAGGCTCCGCCCACGCTGAAAACCCCGCCGGCAACTCAGTTGCAACCCGGCCTGAAGCTTACCTCTCGACTGCCGGCCGTCGCCAACCCCACCGATCCGTTGCTTTCGGGGGTTCGGCCGGACGATATCGCCCGCGCCAAAGTCATCGCCCGGCGCCACTGGCAACGCAGCTGGACAACCATTCGACAGCGTTCGCAATTTGTCCGCAGCAGATTACTGGAGGCGCTCAGGAAACTGCATGCGCCCGTATCGCTGCAGGTAATTCCGGTGGTGGAATCCACCTATAACCCCTATGCGCTATCGATGACCGGCGCTGCAGGCTTATGGCAACTGATGCCGGCGACGGCGCGTAGTCTCGGCGTCCACAGCAGCCGGCACATCGACGGCAGAAGGCATATCGCCGATTCAACCACTGCCGCCGTCCGTTATCTGCAACAGTTGCAACGGCGTTTCAACAGCTGGCCGCTGGCGCTCGCCGCTTACAATATCGGCCCGAATGCGCTGGCGCACCGTTTGAAAAAACATCCCTGGAGCCCTGAGAATGGCCTGCATCGCATGCCGGTTCCTGCCGCCACGCGTCAGTATGTCCAGTATATTATCGGCCTGACTGCGCTGTTACAGGACAATACCTTCAGCTTTCCACCGCCCGTTAAAACGCGCGAACTGCTCGTCCAGGCGCCGATCGACATTCATCGGCTGGCGCAGATCAGCGGCATGAGTGAGAATGCCATTTTCCGTTTCAATCCCTGCCTGAATCAGGCCCAGTACCTGCGCCACACTGTCACCATTCATGTGCCGGCAAACCGTTATGAAACTGTCCGCGCCAAGCTTGCCCATGCCGGCCCGAAA
>JALUYG010000021.1 GCA_027013105.1 Mariprofundus sp. | reverse complement strand
CATCACCGATATTTCCGCCGAAGTGAAAGCGCTGGCGGGCCGCGCCCGCGCCGGCGAACTTAAGCCGGAAGAGTATACAGGCGGCACCTTTTCGATCTCCAACCTGGGCATGTACGGCGTCAAACAGTTTGCCGCCATCGTTAATCCGCCGGAAGGTGCGATTCTGGCCGTCGGCGGCACCGATGAACGCGCTGTGGTGGAAAACGACACTGTCGTGGTGAAAAAGATGATGACATTGACGCTCTCCTGCGATCACCGTGTTGTCGATGGCGCCGTCGGGGCCGAGTTCCTCGCCGCCCTGAAGAAACACATCGAAACGCCCGCGAGCGTACTAATTTAATTCTCACCACGAAGATCACGAAGGACACGAAGAAATAACAGGGTTGCTTATTCTTCGCGCGCTTCGTGTTTTTCGTGGTTAAAAGTTTATTGAGGTTTTAACCATGCCGATTGATCTGTTTATGACTCAGTTATCCCCGACCATGACGGAGGGCAAAATTGCCCGCTGGCTAAAAAAGGAGGGCGATGAACTGGTTTCCGGCGAGGTGATTGCCGAAGTGGAGACCGACAAGGCGACGATGGAGATGGAAGTCGTTGATGAGGGCGTGCTGCACCAAATCATTGCACCGGAAGGTGCAGTGGTGCCGGTGGGCGCGGCCATCGCGGTGATCGCGGAAGATGGCGAGGAGGTGCCTGCCGATTATGTGCCGGAGGGTGCGGGCGTTGAACTGGCGGCAAGCGATGATGCGCCGGCGGAGTTGGCGGCTGAATCGGCGCCGGCAGCCCAAATCGCAGCAGAAATCGGCCATGCCGTACATGATGCGGCGGAAGCGGTGGAGGAAGAGCAGACATTAACGCTGAAACCGGCCGGCGTTTTCAATGCCGATGGCGAATACGACGTGGTGGTGATTGGCGCCGGCCCCGGCGGTTATGTGGCGGCGATTCGCGCGGCGCAACTGGGTTTGAAGGTCGTCTGTATCGAATCGACCCATCTGGGCGGCATCTGCCTGAACTGGGGCTGCATCCCGACCAAGGCGCTGCTGCGCACGGCTGAAGTGATCAATATTATTCAGCATAGTGGCGATGCGCTGGGGCTGGGCGTATCTGAAGCCAATCCCGATCTGGATAAGGCCGTCGCCCGTTCGCGCGCCATCTCGGCCAAACTGAATAAGGGCATCGGCTTCCTGTTCAAAAAGAACAAGGTGGAGCATATCGAAGGCTTTGCATCATTCGAGCCGGGCAACAAGCTGATGGTGAAAGGCAGCAATGGCAAAAACACGCAGGTCACCGCCAAACATGTTATCGTGGCGACCGGCGCACGGGCGCGCGCCTTCCCCGGCATGGAGATCGACGATGAAGTTGTGATCACCTACAAACAGGCGCTGGCGCCGAAAGCCTTGCCGAAAAAGCTGGTAGTGATCGGCAGCGGCGCGATCGGCATGGAGTTCGCCTATTTCTATAACGCCATGGGCTCTGACGTGACGGTGATCGAGGCTGCGGATCAAATCCTGCCGCTGGAAGACCATGAAATTTCCAAACTGGTGGCGCGAGCATTCAAGAAACAGAAGATCAACATCATCACCGGCGCCATGGTCTCTTCGGCAAAAAATGTCGATGGCAAAGCGGTGGTCGAATATGAAGCCAAAGGCGAGCCACAAAGCATCGAGGGCGATGTCTGCCTGGTCGCAGTCGGCGTGATCGGCAATACTGATAACATCGGTGCAGAGCACACATCCATGCAGATTGAACGCAACACGATCGCCGTGGACGACTGGTATCGCACCGATCATGCCGGCGTCTATGCGATTGGCGACGTGGTCGGCGCACCGGCGCTGGCGCATGTGGCCAGCCATGAAGGCATTGTCTGCATCGAAGCCATTGCCGGCAAACATCCGCACAAGGTCGATTACGGCAATGTGCCGGGCTGCACCTACTGCCAGCCGCAGGTCGGCTCCATCGGCAAAACGGAAAACCAGTGCAAGGCGGAAGGTATTCCCTTCAAAGTCGGACGTATGACCTACAACACCAACGGCAAAGCGATGGGGCTGGCGGAAACAGACGGCATGGTGAAAACGATCTTCCATGCCGAAACCGGCGAATTGCTGGGCGCACACATTGTCGGCGCGGAAGCGACCGAAATGATCGTATCGCTCGGCGTGGCCAAAACGCTGGAGACCACCGAAGCGGAGCTGGCGCACCACATGTTCCCGCATCCGACGCTATCGGAGATGATTCACGAATCCGTACTCGATTCAGAGGATCGCGCCATTCATATCTGATAATGTCGTCAACAGTCTGATAATGCCGGGTTAACTGCGACGCATGCCGAGCAGAAATTCAATGTTGCCTTTCGGGCCATGTATGGGGGATTCGGTGACGCCGACCACTGCTGCGCCATTGAGCTCTGAGGTCATCGCCAGCACTTTATCAATAGCCGCCTGCCGATGCGCATCATCGCGAACAACGCCGCGATCCAGAAATTTTGCCGCCACTTCAAATTGCGGTTTAATCAGGGCCACGCACCAGCCGCCCGCTGTCACAAACGGCCACGCCGAGGGGAGCACACGGGTCAGCGAAATGAATGAGGTGTCAATCACCAGTGCATCGACAGGCTCGGGAATCAGCGCCGGCGTCAGTTTTCGCACATGGGTCTTTTCCAGATTGATGACGCGATCATCATGCTGCAGCCGGTAATGCAGCTGGCCGTGACCGACATCGACGGCATAGACTTTCTCAGCGCCGTTCTGCAGCAGTACATCGGTAAATCCGCCGGTGGATGCACCGACATCAAGGCAGACGCACCCTTCGGCCCGAAAGGGAAAATATTCCAGCGCCCCCTCCAGTTTGAGACCGCCGCGTGAAACATATTTCAGCACTTCTCGCACCGTTATCGATATATCTTCACGAAACGACATGCCCGCCTTGTCCGCTTTCTGACCGTCGACATAGACCAGTCCGGCCATAATCAGGCGCTGTGCCTGATCGGCGGATTCAGCCAGTTGGCGCGCGACCAGCAGCTGATCCAGTCGCTGTTTGCTGATTTTTTTTGCCAAGGTGACGGGAGGTTACGAAATGGTGCGTAAACGTGCGGTGATGCCGTCGGCGTCCAGACCGAGATCACGCAATATTTCCGCCTGCGTGCCATGGGCCGGGAACGCATCGGGCATGGCCATGTGGATGACCGGGCCGTGCCAGTTATTGGCCAGCGCCAGCGCCGCAATCTGCTGGCCGACGCCGCCCTGAGCGACGCCCTCTTCGATCACGACCAGCGGCTTGCCGGCTAGCAGCTGTTGACGGATGGCAGCTTCATCCAGCGGTTTGATAAAACGCAGATTCAGCAACGTATAGGCGCGCCCATCTTCCTTGCGCACGGTTTCAACCGCGGCGAGGGCGTCGCGAACACGGCTGCCAACGGCAATGATGAGTCCATCGTCGCCCTGCTCCAGCAGTTCGGCTCTGCCCACCGGCAGCACATCCGGCTTACTCAGCGCCACGCCATAACCGTTGCCGCGCGGATAGCGAATGGCCACCGGCCCGTTGATGGTCAGGGCTGTGGCCAGCATATGGCGCAGTTCCGCCTCATCTTTCGGGGCCATGACAGTCATGTTGGGCAGGCTGCGCATGAAGGCGATATCGAACATGCCGGTATGGGTGGCGCCATCGGCGCCGACAATGCCGGCCCGATCCATGCAGAAGGTGACCGGCAGCTTCTGAATGCAGATATCGTGGATGATCTGATCGTAGGCGCGCTGCATGAAGGTCGAATAAATCGCTACGAACGGGCGCTTGCCGGCGGTGGAGAGGCCGCCGGCGAAGGTGACGGCGTGCTGTTCGGCGATACCGACGTCGAAACAGCGTTCGGGATGGCGGCGGGCGAAACGCGACAGACCCGTGCCTCCCGGCATGGCCGCAGTAATGGCGACAATGCGCTCATCGGCATCGGCCAGATCGGCCAGCGTTTCGGCAAATACTTCGGTGTAGCTCGGCGGCTTGCCCGCGCTCTTGTTGGGCAGGCCTGTTTGCACATTATAGGGGCCCAGCCCGTGCCATGTTTCCGGATCTTCTTCGGCCGGCGAAAAGCCCAGCCCTTTTTTGGTGATGGTGTGCAACAGAATCGGCCCATCCAGTTCTTTGCAGTTGGCCAGCGTGGGCAGCAGGTGAGAGAAATCATGGCCGTCGATCGGGCCGACATAGCGAAAACCCATCTCCTCAAACAGGGTGCCGGGGGTGATCATGCCTTTAACATGCTCTTCCACACGTTTGGCGGCGTCGAGTGCGCCGGGCACCCGCTCCAGAAGTCGCCTGGCGGTATCCCGGGCCTGCGTGTAGGGCCTGCCGGTAATAATTCGAGCCAGATAGGAGGACATCGCTCCGACATTGGGAGCGATCGACATCTCATTATCGTTGAGGATGACCAGCAAGCGATTCTTGCGCGCGCCGGCATGATTCAGCGCCTCAAAGGCCATGCCGCCGGTGAGTGCGCCATCGCCGATCACGGCGATGGTATGATAATCTTCTCCGCTCAA
>JALUYG010000020.1 GCA_027013105.1 Mariprofundus sp. | reverse complement strand
CCGAAGTTGTGCAACACGATCCACACTGGCATCCAGAATACGCACCGATGCGCCCATACCCAATGCCACTTCAGCCGCACTAGCGCCGACATTGCCGCCGCCGAGCACCAGCACGCGGGCAGGACGGGCGCCGTCAGCGCCGCCCATCAACACCCCTTTGCCCCGATGCGACGTGCCATTTTCACGTTGCAACAGGTTGGCGCCGATCTGGGCGGCCAGTCGCCCGGCAATGCGACTCATAGGGGCCAGTAGCGGCAAGGAGCCATCATTCTGCTGCACGGTTTCATAGGCGATGGCGCGCACCTGTTTTTCGAGCAGTATATCTGCCAGTTTCGGTGCAGCGGCCAGATGCAGGAAGGTGAACAATCCCATGCCGGCGCGAAGAAATGGATATTCTTCCGCCAGCGGCTCCTTGATTTTGACAACGAGATCCGCCGCCCATGCATCGCCGGCATCCTGCACAAGCTGTGCGCCGGCTTCGCTGTAGTCCGAATCCGCGTAGCCGCTATCGGCGCCGGCATTATGTTCCACAACAATGCTATGGCCGTCCGCAACCAGTTGACGCACGCCATCCGGCGTGATTGCGACGCGATGCTCCTGATTCTTGATCTCTTTGGGAATGCCGATGATCATCTCTTTACCTCTGTGTCCTCTGTGGCGAATGCTTTTGACTCACTTCTGTTATCCGCCGGCGAGTTTGCTTTTATAGCCGTGTTTTTCCAGGAGTAATAATAGCTTTTCACGATGATCGCCCTGAATTTCCAGTGCGCCGTTTTTGACTGCTCCGCCAGTCCCCAGCGCCGCTTTCAACTGCTTCAGCAGGCTCTTCAGCGCCGGCCCATCCAGCGGCAGGCCATCAATGACAGAGACTGTTTTGCCACCACGTCCTTTGGATTCGCGACGGATGCGTATGCCCTGTTTGTGCGGATTCTGTATGGCAGTTGTCCGCTTCTGCGACTGTTTTCCAGCCTTTTTTCCGCGTTTCGGCATCGCTTTATCCAGTGAGCCGTGCTCCGTGCTGTATACCAGCCTGCGATCGTCACTCATCCGCTGTTCTCCATCGGCCAATTCCACGCCATTTGACCCGTTCGCGCAACCGCACTGTGGCCTGTTATGCCCTTGGGTGATTTAGGGAGAAAGCCAGCCATTGCAACATTTTATCCCGGTTTGAAGCGATTCTGAAAAGACCATACTGGAATGCAGGTTGCTGGCCATGTTCGGCTTGGGCAGCATACGCGGGTTGATTTGAATATTTTTTGCCGGGGGCAATATGGCTGCAAAGCAGAAGCAGGATGCTGGCATCACACATGACGGCGTCTTTTTTGCACAGGAAACACTGCAAGAGATGCATGATCAGATGCTGTTTATACGTCGGTTTGAAGAAAAAGCCGGCCAGATGTACGGACTGAAAAAAATCGGCGGCTTTTGCCATCTCTGTAACGGACAGGAAGCTGTATGCGTGGGGCTCAATCATGCAGCCATGGCATCGGATTATATTATGACCAGTTATCGCGATCACGGCCATATTCTGGCGCGCGGCGCCGATGCGACGGCGGTGATGGCTGAGCTGCTGGGCCGCGCCGGCGGCGTGGTGAAAGGCAAGGGCGGCTCCATGCATATGTTCGACGCCGACAAAAACTTTGCCGGCGGCAATGGCATTGTCGGCGAACAGGTGCCGATCGGGCTCGGATTTGGGTTTTCCAACTGGTATAAGGATGATGGCGGCGTAACCATCTGTATCATGGGCGATGGCGGCATCAATCAGGGCGCAGTGTACGAATCCTTCAACATGGCGGCGCTGTGGAAACTGCCGATTGTGTTTATGGTCGAGAACAACCAGTACGCCATGGGCACATCGCTGGACCGGGCTTCGGCGGAAACCCAGCTGTTCAAACGCGGCATCTCCTTCAAGATTCCCGGTATGAAAATCGATGGCATGGATGTGCTGGAATTTAAAAAGAAAGTGGCCGAGGCAATCGAGCATGCCCGTTCCGGGCAGGGGCCGATTCTGGTGGAGGCGATGACCTACCGTTATCGCGGCCATTCGATGTCCGATCCGGCCACCTACCGCACCCGCGAAGAGGTGGACGAATGGCGCACCGGCCGCGATCCGATTGCACGTCTTGAGTCGCAGATGATTGATGCGGGACTGGCCAGCGAGGAAAGCTTCAAACAGAAGGATCGCGAGATCAAAAAAGAGGTCGCTGCGATCGCCAAGGCGGCTGAAGCGCAGCCGGAACCGGATGCATCCGAACTGTGGAGCGATATCTATAGCGACCCGATTGCAGGCGCATACCCTTATCCGGGCAAGGTGGGCTGAACAAGATGAGTAAAATTACCTACCGCGAAGCATTGAATCAGGCCATGGCCGAAGAGATGGCGCGCGATAAAAATGTATTCCTGATGGGCGAGGAAGTAGCCGAATACAACGGCGCCTACAAAGTCTCGCAGGGGCTTTTGGATAAATTCGGCCCCAAGCGGGTGATTGATACGCCGATTACCGAGTTGGGCTTTGCCGGGCTGGGCGTCGGTGCGGCGATGACGGGGCTGCGTCCGATTATTGAGTTTATGACCTGGAACTTCGCCATGCTGGCGCTGGATCAGATTGTCAATGCCGCCGCCAAAATGAAATATATGTCCGGCGGTCAGTATTCGGTGCCGATGGTGTTTCGCGGCGCTGGCGGTTCCGCCGCACGCGTCGGTGCGCAGCATTCGCAGAGTCTGGAAAACTGGCTGGCCAATGTGCCGGGCCTGAAGGTGGTGATGCCGTCCAATCCGGCCGATGCCAAGGGCCTGTTGAAGGCCTCGATTCGCGATAACGATACCGTGATTTTTATTGAGAACGAAATTAATTACGGCGATGTCGGCGAGGTGCCGGACGGGGAATATCTGATTCCGCTGGGCAAGGCCGATGTGAAGCGGGCGGGCACGGACGTGACCATTGTGGCGCATTCGCGCATGACCGGCTTTGCGCTGGAAGCAGCCCGAGAGCTGGCCAAAGAGGGTATTGAGGCGGAAGTGGTCGATCCGCGCACCATTCGACCGCTGGATGAGCAGACCATTCTCGCCTCAGTGGCGAAAACCAACCGCGCGGTCGTGGTCGAAGAGGGCTGGCGTTTTGCCGGCATCGGCGCGGAAATTTCGGCCCGCATTATGGAAGGCGGATTTGACGATCTCGATGCGCCGGTCATTCGCGTCACCGGCAAGGATGTGCCGATGCCGTATGCCGCCAACCTGGAAGCGCTGGCGTTGCCGAGCGTACGTGAAATTGTAGAAGCCGCCCGCACCGCCTGTGGCCGGGCTTGAATGTTCTCACCACAAAGACACAGAGACACAAAGAAAAATGCAGATCGACTTCCTTTGTGTTTTTGTGCCTTCGTGGTTCACTATTGATGAGGTTTAACCATGCCGATTGATCTGTTTATGACGCAGTTGTCACCGACCATGACCGAGGGAAAAATTGCCCGCTGGTTGAAGAAGGAGGGCGACAGGCTGGAATCCGGTGAAATCCTGGCCGAAGTGGAGACCGACAAGGCGACCATGGAGATGGAGGTGGTAGACGAAGGGGTTCTGCACAAGATCCTGGCGCCGGAAGGCGCGACGGTTGCCGTGGGCACTGCCATTGCCGTGATTGCCGAAGAAGGCGAAGAGGTGCCGGACGATTACGTGCCGGAAAGCGCGACTGATACGGCTGCCGCCGAACCGACACCCGGACCAAAAACCGAATCGGCAGCTGTTGTCGAACAGCCTGCGGCGACGCAGGCCGCGCAATCGCCTGCAGCTGCGCCTGCCGCGCCGACTGGCGGAACAGGACGCATCAAAGCCAGCCCGCTGGCGCGGCGTCTGGCCAAACAGAAAGGCATCAACCTGGCCGCCATTACCGGCAGCGGCCCGAATGGCCGCATTGTCAAAGCCGATATTGAGCGCGCATCCCGGCGCGGCATCCGTTTGGGACAGATGGGGAGTGGTTCGACTGCTGCAGTGACGCCACCGCCGGCCCGCCCGTTGCCGCAAGGCCCGTTGCCGTATCATGCCGATGAATATGAGCGCGTTGAAAATTCCATGATGCGCAAGGCCATCGCCCGACGCCTGTCCGAATCCAAGCAGCAGGTGCCGCATTTCTATCTGAGCGTGGATGTGGCGATGGATCGTCTGATGGATCTGCGCGCCCAGCTTAATGAAGCGGCTGACGGTGCATTTAAATTGAGCGTCAACGATTTTATTATCAAAGCTGTTGCCAAAGCATTAACCGATGTGCCGGCCGCCAATGCCAGCTGGACGGACAGCGATACATTGATGCACAAACACGCGCATATCTCTGTCGCTGTGGCGATTGATGGCGGCCTGATTACGCCGGTGATCCGTTTCGCCGAGCAGAAGGGCATCACCGATATTTCCGCCGAAGTGAAAGCGCTGGCGGGCCGCGCCCGCGCCGGCGAACTTAAGCCGGAAGAGTATACAGGCGGCACCTTTTCGATCTCCAACCTGGGCATGTACGGCGTCAAACAATTTGCCGCTATCGTCAATCCG
>JALUYG010000019.1 GCA_027013105.1 Mariprofundus sp. | reverse complement strand
TTGTTAAGAGGCAAGATAAAAAATGGGGAGACTCCAGCGTCTATACTCTTGAATCCTTTTCGGCCACAAGGTCAAAAGCGACTCACGCAAAGAAATCAAATTCAGTTTCGTTGTTTGGTTTCGGTGATGCGGCAGGGTAAATTAATGCAGTTGCGGGGCGTGGTAGATCTGTAACCAATGAGCAAGATCGAACGGCTTCTCTGTTAAAATGCCGGCTCGAATGCGGAAATCCACGCTCAGGCTGGCCAGCGTGAAGCCGCTCTGCTTTTGCCGGAGCAGGGAGAGGTTGTGTTCGGCGATCGTGAAGCCCTGATCGGCGGCCTGTTGCAGCCATTGCAGCGCCTGCTCCCGATCCGCTCGAACGCCGCGCCCCTGGGCGTACATGTAGGCCAGGGCGTTTTGGGCCGGTGCATACTCCTGAACGGCGGCCTTGCGATACCACTGCACGGCCAGTTTATCGCTCTGCTCGACGCCATCGCCTTTGCGGTAGAGGTTGCCCAGATTAAATTGCGCCGGCGCATAACCATGCTGCGCCGCTTTTTTGTACCAGTCGCGCGCCTGCTGCAAGTCCGGTTTGGCGCCTCGACCCTGCTGCAACATGAAGGCGACGATATTTTGCGCCTCAAGGTCGCCCGCTGTGGCGGCGCGCCTGAATAGTTCGAACGCCTTGCTGAAATCAGATTTGTTATAATAGAGCAGGGCCAGGTTGTAGATGGCGTCGGCGCTGCCCGATTCGGCAGCCAGACTATACCACTGTTCGGCTGCTTTCGTATTGGAAACAACGCCCCGGCCTGTGTCATACAGTAAGCCCAGTATCAAACTGGCCTGTCTGTTGCCGCTGGCCTGGGCCTGTTGCAGCCACTGCGCGGCCTTCTCTTCGTTCTGCATAACACCGATGCCGCGCAGATAGATCAGCCCGAGGTTATATTGCGCCAGCGGGTCGGCCGTCGCAGCCTTTTTCAGCCAGCGCATGGCGCTGCGCATGTCCTGTTTGACGCCCCGCCCCAGCGCCAGCATGACTGCCAGATTATTCTGGGCGTCGCTCTCGCCACTCTCCGCCGCCTGCGTCAGCCACTGGATCGCCTGCTTATCCCGGTGCTGCGCAGCCATCAGAATTCCCAGATTGGTCTGCGCCTGATGCTGGCCTGCGTCGGCTGCTTTTTTCAGCCAGCTGACTGCTGCAGCGATATCCCTATCCACGCCCAGCCCCATGGCATAGAGCGCGCCGATTTTCGCGGCGGCCTGCATCTCTCCCTGCCCGGCGGCTTGCAGATAGAGCTTGGCAACTTCCTGCATGGACTGGGCGTCTTTTCGCTGCCGCAGCAGCTCCGCCAGATGGAACTGCGCCGCCGGGTTGCCGTGCGCAGCGCTCTGGCGCAACCACTGTTCGGCCCTGTTCTTGTCGGCATGCAGCCCTTCGCCGCGCTGGTAAAGCCGGGCCAGCACGAACTGGGCGGCGGCATCGCCGCCGGATGCCTTGGCATTGATGCGGTTCAATAGCTGCTGCAGATAGGATTTGGCCTCCGAATTGCCGGATGCGGCGGCTTTTACCGCCCAGTCCAGCGCCTTCGCATCGCTCTTTTTAACGCCGCGGCCCTCTTCGTACATCACAGCCAGGTGCATCTGCGCGCCGCGATGACCGCTCAGCGCCGCCTGCCGAAACCACTTGAAGGCGGCGGCGATATCGGGGCGATCCACGCCGCGCCCGTGCTCCAGCATGGCGGCCAGCTGATATTGCGCCTGCTGGTGATGCTGCGCGGCGGCCAGTTTCAGCCAGCGCACGGCCTGCGCATCATCACGATCCACCCCCTTGCCATCGCGATAGAGCATGGCAAAGCGATACTGGGCCTGTTTGTCCCCTTTTTTTGCGGCCAGATGAAACCATTTGGCCGCTTCATCAAAATCGCCCTGCTGATAGGCCGCCTGGCCCAGTTTCAGCCCATCGGCGTTGATATCGCCGTAATCCGGCGTGGAGATCAGCATGTACAGCGCACCGGCCACAGCCAGCAAAATCACGATCAGGGCAATGCGCAGCTGTTTAGACATCGCCATCCAGCCTGTGCACTATCTGTTGAACGTGCCTGCGCATCACCGGATTCACAGATCCAACTCCTGCCAGATGGCGTCAACACGCGCCTTCACGGCTGCATCCATGCTGATCGGCCGGCCCCATTCGCGGCTGGTTTCACCCGCCCACTTGTTGGTGGCGTCAATACCGACTTTCGAACCCAGCCCGGCCACCGGAGAGGCGAAGTCGAGATAGTCGATCGGCGTATTTTCCGCCATGGTGAAATCTCGGGCCGGATCGCAGCGCGTGGAGATGGCCCAGATCACCTCTTTCCAATCGCGACAATCGATATCTTCATCGACCACGAGAATATATTTGGTGTACATAAACTGGCGCAGATACGACCAGACGCCGAACATCACCCGCTTGGCGTGGCCGGCATAGCCCTTGCGGATCGAGACGACGGCGACGCGGTAGGAGCAGCCCTCCATCGGCAGATAGAAATCGACAATTTCGGGAAACTGTTTCTGCAAGATCGGCACGAACACTTCATTAAAGGCCAGCCCCAGCACGGCCGGTTCATCCGGCGGCTTGCCAGTATGGGTGGAGTGGTAGATCGCATCGGCGCGCATGCTCATGCGTTCCACGGTGAATACGGGAAACATCTCCGTTTCGTTGTAATAACCGGTGTGATCGCCGAACGGCCCTTCTTCGGCATATTCACTGAGCGACACATGGCCTTCGAGTACAATTTCAGCCGATGCCGGCGCCTGCAGCGGTACGGACTCGCAATCGCACAACACCGTTTTCCTGCCGCGCAGCAGGCCGGCGAACTGATATTCGGACAAGGTATCGGGAATCGGCGTCACCGCAGCCAGAATGGTGGCCGGATCAGCGCCGATCACCACAGCGCACGGAAACGAATCCGCTCCGGCCTGTTTGGCCTCGCGATGATCCTGCGCCCCGCCGCGATGTTTGAGCCAGCGCATGATCAGTTTGTTTTTGGCGATTTTCTGCTGCCGATAGATGCCGATATTCTGGCGATCCTTGTTGGGGCCGCGCGTCACCACCAGCCCCCATGTCAGCAACGGCGCAGCATCATCGGGCCAGCAGGTTTGAATCGGCAGCCGATCCAGATCGACATCCTCGCCTGTCAGCACAACCTGCTGCCAGGGCGCTTTACTGACCCGTTTGGGTTGCATCTGCATCACTTTTTTGAGCACCGGGAACTTATCCCATGCATCCTTCATGCCTTTTGGCGGTTCAGGCTCTTTCAGATAGGCCAGCAGCTTGCCGATTTCTCGTAGTTCGGATGCTGATTCGCGGCCCATGCCGAGCGCAATACGCTCGGCCGTGCCGAACAGGTTGGTGAGCACCGGCATGTCGGAGTTTTTGACATGCTCGAAGAGCAGCGCCGGGCCGCCGGCGCGCAGCACCCGGTCGGAAATCTCGGTGATTTCCAGTTCGCTGCTGACTTCGGTTGTAATGCGCTTTAATAATCCCTTTCGTTCCAGATCGGCGACAAAGGCACGCAGATCGGGATATCCGGGTTGACTCATGCAGGGCCTTCCTCGATCTCAAATACCGTATCGAGCTTGGCCAGCTCAAACACATCGCGGACATTCTCGCTCAGGCCGGAGAGCACAAAGCGGCCTCCTGTCATACGCGCCCACTGCAACCCCTCAACCAGTGTGGCGATGCCGGATGAGTCCATGAAATCGACATGATCCAGCGCCACGTAAACTTCTTTCATCGAAGCGGTAAGCAGCGGCTTCAGCTTCTCGCGCAACTGCGGCGATGTATGGATGGTGACATCGCCAAACACCCGGAGCAGCGCAGCGCCCTTGCCTTTTTCTTCCTGTTCAAACTTCAGATTAGTGTTCATGTCTGGATTCACCTTTCGATCCTTTGTTCTGGTCAATATTAAATGTCAGCCGCCACTGGTTGCCATCTTCAAGGATTTGATGTTCGCAACCATCCGCCACCGAACAGATCAGCCGCAAACCCAGCCCGCCCGGGCAGAGCTCATCCATGTGCAGGTTGCGGGCGGCCACCTTGGCCGGATCGCCATCCCAGCCTATTGAGGCATAATCGCGGAAATCGAAGATCAGTATTCTGCCATCGGGCCGGTCGCCATCAATTCGGGTGACAAACTCGACTTTGCCGGGCTTGCCCAGATAGGCATGGGTGGAGATGTTGGCAAACAGTTCGTCCACGGCAATGGCGACGCGGTTGCTCTGCAGTTCATCCATGCCGGCGCGAGCTGTCATCACCGCCACCATGGAGCGCAGCACATGAATGCAATCGCTATTGCAGTTGAGCTGCAGGCAGAGCTTGCCGACATGGCTGCTTTCGCAGTCGGAAAAAGAGATATCCTGTATGCAGTCGTTGCTGATCATATCACCTCGGTACGCCGCAAATCCGGCCAGCGCATCCCCCAAGTTTGGCGTCGCACCGATACAAAGGCAACAACAGCCATCACAACTGCGATAAAATAATCATCGGGTAGGGAGAGCCATTGCTGACTCCCCCT
>JALUYG010000018.1 GCA_027013105.1 Mariprofundus sp. | reverse complement strand
GCTGATAATCCACATATACCGCTCAAGGAACGTACCGATCAGAATACTGCCTGCGGGGATGAGCATCAGCGCAGGTGAGTGGCGCATGGCCGAGAAGATCAGCATCAGGAACGGTACGAATGAGTTCAGCAGGAAGAAGGCCCAGAATACAAACCAGTTCGGACCATCCATCATATTATGATAACGACCAATCTCTTCCGGCAGATCGCCATACCACATCACCAAATACTGAACAAAGAAGGCATAGGTCCAGATGATGGTCAGAGCCAACATGATCTGCGCCAGATAATTAAATACATAATCATTGATTCTGCGCTTTAATGAATCGCGCTGACGCAGTACGAACAGTGAAACAATAAAGAAGGCCAGGAACACACGCATCATGCTTTCAAAATGGTATGGGCCGTAAATCGGACTCCACCAACGTGGAATCTGGGTCATCTCAAAATCCCAGCCCACAATCGTGCCATAAATACAATATACAAACGGCACCAGCAGCGCAACGTTACGGAAACGACGCCTGTCTGCCGGGTCAGCATGAGGAAACTCCTTGCGCTGCAACTTGATAAAATACAGACAGAATGCCCATACAGCAAGGTAAAGCACAATCTGTCGCGCATCAAAGAACAATACGTTATGCCAGCCGTTCAGAGGTTGTCCGAAAGTGTCCCCGCCCATCCAGGGAAAACTGTGGGCGCCGCTGGCCAGAATGATCAGCAGCAGCACAAAGCCAAGAGGAAACAGCGCTCTGGATGAGGCCATCAGGAAACGCACCTCATAACGCCATTTACCGTTCACAAGATGCAAGACGGCAGCCCAGAATGTCGCTGCAAGCGGGATATACAGCGTAAACAGATAGTTATCCATCAACACTGCCCAATTTGGAAATGACATAGTCATGTCTTACTCCCCTCCCTTTTTGTTGGTCTCACTCAGAACCTGAGACGCACGTTCTTCCTTACTCCTGGCTGTCATGCGTTTTTCAAGCACATTACGTACATAGTTGACCACGTGCCAGCGTTCGGTCGGCGACATATCGTAGCCATAACGCGGCATGATATAACTGCCGAAAGTAATTGTTCCCCAAATCCAGCCATCCGTCAGATCATTTTTGACATAATCCGATGTGAGGTCGGCAGGTTGCGCTTCAAAGATCTTACCCACCGGTCCGTCTCCCTTGCCGGAAGCGCCATGACACGGAAAGCAGTAGGTCTGAAACAGGGCATGTCCCATTTTGATCGACGCTTTCGTCGCCTTGACCGGATTCACCAAACCTTCGGCAGCATCACGATCAGCAACCTTGGTCCACGGGCCGCCAACCGGCACGGAGTCTTTCGGGTAGGTGTTGATCGGTGGTTCCTGCGGCTTGATGGAAGGTTGATTCATCAAGTCCCTGGACCAGGGCCAAGCCATCACTGCGGTAGGCAACGCCAGCATGCATACAATTAACAGAAACTTTTTCATTGTGTCACTTCCCTGATTTCCAGTGCGCCGCATTTTTCCAGTACCGCGCGCGCTTTATCACTTTTCGCCGGATCAACCTGAACTTCAACGCCGATCTGATCCTCACTCACCTTCTGTGTGTAATACTTCTTCAGTCGTTTGGGCATGCCGGCATAGATCAGGAATGCAATAATTGTCGAATAGACGCCAAACATGATCGTTCCCTCATAGGTGATCACAATATCCATCGGCAGTGGAATCACCGGTTTACCACCCTGAGGTTGCACGGTGAACATCGCCTGCGCTGCTGCAGCCACCAGCAGGAATGCACAGCATGCGCCGGTGATCGCGCCGAAGAATGTGAACCGCTGGATTGGCTGATGAAACTCACCGAGTATCTCCTCCACCTCCGGATGCTCAATAGGAGAATAGAGCTCAATCCCATCGACGACCATCTCTTTCAGGTCGAGCACCTTCAGTTCTGATACAACATCCCTCGCCTTGTCAAAATCATCATATACGCCGAACAGAAAGTGTTTTTTCCTCCGCCTCATGACAACCCCTCCTCTGTTTTAATCATCTCATCCTTCACCTTGCTGAGATCCTCCATATCCGTGCGCGAGCTGGCTTTGCGACGATGGAAGACCATCTCTTTCACCTCGTACATCGACACGCTCGGGAACACCTTGCAGAAAATCAGGAATAGCATGGTGAACCAGCCGAAACTGGCGGCAGTAATGGTAAGCTGCACAGTTCCTGGCCACACTACAGCCCAGGTCCACGGCTCATGGTTACTGGCCAGCGGCGGACTTACAATCTGGAAACGCTCCAGCCACATACCCAACTGCAGCACCAGCGACAGCCAGAACATCGCCCACATATTGTGCCGAACCTTCTTGAAGGCCATGGCGAAAGGCGCAATCAGCGCACAAATTAGCATGCCCCAGACTACCCAGTGGTAGGGTCCAAAGAATTTCTCTAACAACACCTCTTTCTCAAACATGTCATTTGAGTACCAGATGGAAGCATATTCACCCAGATTCAGATAATTCCACACCATGGCGATCGCAAATGTCAGTTTGGCTGTCTTGTCCATGATCTCCGTGGTCATGTACTCTTCAAACTTGAACACATAACGCAGCAGCACAAACAGCGTGATAATGGCTGCACATCCGGAGTAGAGCGCGCCGGCCACAAAGTAGGGCGGGAATGATGTGATATGCCAGTCAGGCATAATGGACATGGCGAAGTCGGAAGCCACGATCGAGTGCACCGATACAGCCAGAGGCACCAGGAAACAGGCCAGAAGCACGTATGTTTTGCGGAAGGCCATCCATTCGGATGCCCGGCCCATCCAGCCAATCGACAATGCAGTATAGAGTTTCTTACGCCATCCGGTTGCGTTATCGCGACAGATCGCCAGATCAGGAATCATACCAATATACAGGAACAGTACGGAACTGGTGGCATAGGTCGTGATCGCGGCGGCATCCCACAGCAGCGGTGAACGGAAGTTCGGCCAGATGGTGCGTTCATTCGGATAAGGCAGCACCCAATACATATTCCATACGCGACCAAGATGAATCACCGGGAAGATTGCAGCAGTCAGAATCGAGAACAGCGTCATCGCTTCGGCAAAACGATAAATCGGCTTACGCCAGTCGGCCTGGGTAAGCAGCAAAATCGCCGACAACAATGTTCCGGAGTGACTCATGCCGATCCAGAACACAAAGTTCGAAATATATAGCTGCCAGAAGTGCGGCCTGTTCATTAACGCAACGCCCAGGCCTTCGTTATACTGGTAAGCTTCAGCCGCTGCGCCGCACAACACCAGCAAAACACAGACGGAGAGAACCATCCAGAACTCTTTTCTGGGTGATTCGAGACTGGCCAGGACATCTCTGTTGATCTTGGCCCATTCAATATCCTTCATGCTGTAGTCACTCATCTAGTGCATCCCCTCTTTGATCTTTTCTATCATCCATGTGATTTACCGCCTGTTGACAGAACAGAGGCCCGAATAAATCAGGCTTCCGTATCCCTGACGCGATCCAGATACATCACGCACGGTTCCACATTCAACTCTTCCAATACGCGGTAGCCGCGAACGTCTTCCGATTTATCCTGCTCAAAATGATTCAACTCGACCTCATGAGATGCCCACAGTTTTTTCACCTGACTCTCTTCATCTTTGAGATTGCCAAATACAATGGCCTCAGTCGGGCAGGTCTGCTGACAGGCCGTCTTGAATGAGCCGTCCTCAATATAATCGCGGTGACCCTCATCCTCGGCAGCATCCTTGGCGGAACGAATACGCTGCACACAGAACGTACACTTCTCCATCACACCCTTGGTGCGCACAGAAACATCCGGATTAAGCTGCATTTCCAACGGGTGCGGCACATCTTTCAGGAAATCGAAGAAGTTGAAATAGCGAACTTTATACGGGCAGTTATTACCGCAGTAACGGGAACCTACACAGCGGTTGTAGACCTGAGCGTTGAGTCCGTCCGGCGTATGATAAGTCGCGGCGACAGGGCAGACCGGCTCACAAGGTGCATGGTTGCACTGCTGACACATCATCGGCGTGTAGTGGGCGCCGCGCTCCGGATAATCACTATCCTTGATGTCGATATCTGCTTCGCCTTCAGGCTCTTCCCAATACCTTTCGATGCGCATCCAGTGCATGGCGTGACCAGTAGAGTAATGCTCCTTACCAACCGCCGGAAGATTATTTTCAGCATAACAGGCCGTAACGCAGGAGCCGCAACCAATGCATTTATTGAGGTCGATCGACATGCCCCACATATAGGGTTCATCTTCGTAATAGTCCTGCTTACGTAAATCAGACCAGTTCTCCAGCATCCGTTTGAGAGTCATGGCTTATACCTCCTTTTCGTTGCGGTTGAACTGCTTGGCCGTCACAGTCTTGACAATCTCACGCCCGGCCTGCGTGCTGGTATTACTCTCAACAACCAGATCGCCATTCGCCAAGGTCACCAGCGGACCTCTGTCAGCCGACTTGGAGACCGCCACACGTGTTGCATGGGTAGCCAGTTCGCCGGTCTGTTTATCAAATTTAGCCGTCAGAATCTTATAAGGGTTCACACCGATGCCTTTAGCATAGCGGCCATACTCAGTATGACCCTGCCCCAA
>JALUYG010000017.1 GCA_027013105.1 Mariprofundus sp. | reverse complement strand
GTGATGCTGCGAAGCAGCAGCCCGTAGCCAGGCCAACAGCGAACAAACCCGGGCAGGGCAGAACTGCCGCTGCGGGCGCAAGAAGAGGCGGGCAGCCGAATCAGCCGGGCGGCGCCAGAAGGGGGAGCCCGCAGTCGGCTCATAAAGGACCGCGCACCACGATTCGACGCGGTTTGACGCCGGCCCAGATTGCGGCCATGAAAGCGCCGAGTTCATCCGTCAAGCAGATTGAGAAAAAGATTTCGGATGAGCGCGCCGCCCAGCGCAAAAACGCCAACAGAGGTCAGCGCCCAGGCGCCAGGCCGGGCGCCGGAGCGCCCGGTTCCCAGCAGGGCGTACGTCGCGCCCCTTCGGTTGCTGTCGCACCGGGCGCCGGCGCTCCGCCGCCGCCAACAGGGCAGCAGCGTCGTCGCGGCCCCGGAGGCATGCGTCCGCAGCGCCGTTTATCGCCAGCTGAAAAGGCGGCCCGGCGCGCCTATGCCGCCAAGCGCCACGAGATTCTCTCACCGGAAGAGGAAGAGCGTCAGGCCAGGCTGGCTCGCGGCGGCGGTTACCGTCGCGGCCACCGTATGATAACCAAGGATGATGAAGCATTCGTGGTGCGCACGGTGGAATATACCGATCCGATTCTGGTCTCCGAACTGGCCAGCCGCATGGCTATCAAGAGCGCCGAGGTGGTGAAGAAACTATTTGAAATGGGCAACCCGACCACGGTCAATGAAGCGATCGACGGTGATACGGCGGCGCTGATTATTGAAGAGTTCGGCCATAAGCCGAAACTGATCAATGATGCGGCTGTTGAAGATGTGCTGGTTGAGGATGTGTCGGAAGATAATGAGGCCGATCTGGAGCCGCGTCCGCCGGTTGTGGTGGTGATGGGCCATGTCGATCACGGCAAAACCTCGATTCTCGATGCGCTGCGCAAGGCCAATGTGGCGGACGGCGAAGCCGGCGGCATCACCCAGCATATCGGCGCCTATATGGTGAAACTTGAAGGCGGCGAGCGCGTGGTGTTTATCGATACGCCGGGGCATGAAGCCTTCACCGGCCTGCGCGCCCGTGGCGCCAGCATGACCGACGTGGCCGTGCTGGTGGTGGCGGCCGATGACGGCGTGATGCCGCAGACCGTGGAGGCGCTCAACCACGCCCGCGCCGCCGGCGTGCCGATGATCGTGGCGGTCAACAAGATGGATAAGGAGGGGGCTGATCCTGAAAAGGTGATGCGTCAGCTGGCCGAACATGAAGTGGTGCCGGAAGAGTGGGGCGGCGATACGATCTTTGTGCAGGTTTCGGCGCATACCGGCGAAGGCCTCGATGAGTTGCTCGAGATGCTGGCGCTGCAGACCGAAATTCTGGAACTGAAAGCCAATCCGAAACGGCGAGGCAAGGGCATTGTGGTGGAGTCGCGCCTCGATCGTGGTCGCGGCCCGGTGGCCACCGTGCTGGTGCAGAATGGCACGTTCCATCAGGGCGACACCGTGGTGGTGGGTTCTGCGACCGGCCGCCTGCGCGCCATTATCGATGAGAATGCCGTGCAGCATCGCACTGCAGGGCCCTCGATTCCGTTTGAACTGCTGGGTCTGGACTCCGTGCCGGAAGCAGGTCAGGAGATCTATGCGGTCGAGAATGAGAAACAGGCGCGGGATATTGTACGCTACCGCAAAGATCAGGAGCGCGAGCGCGGCGCAGAGGCGCAGAAACGCGCCAGCCTCGATGAGCTGTTCGCCAATATGCAGAGCGGCGTCAAGGAAGTGCCTGTGCTGATTAAGGGCGATGTGACCGGTTCGGTCGAAGCCATGGCCGAATCGCTGGCCAAGGCCGGCACCGATGAGGTGAAGGTGAAAATTGTGCATAAGGCGATCGGAGGCATTACCGAGTCGGATGTGATGCTGGCATCGGCATCTAACGCCATCATTATCGGCTTCAATGTGCGCCCCGAAGCCAAGGCCAAGAAAGTGGCCGAAGCAGAAGGCGTGGATATTCGCTTCTACAAGGTGATTTACGACGCCATCGACGAGATTAAGGCGGCCATGGCCGGCGTATTGGCGCCGGATGAAGTGGAGAAGGTCACCGGCACGGCCGATGTGCGCGAAGTGTTCCAGGCGCCGAAGGTGGGCGCGATTGCCGGCTGCTATATGACCGATGGTTATGTCACGCGCGGCTCGCATGTGCGCGTGCTGCGTGAAGGCGTGCTGGTTTATGATGGCGTGCTGGCCTCCCTGCGTCGCTTCAAGGATGATGTCAAAGAGGTCAAGGCGGGCTACGAGTGCGGCATGAGCGTCGAAAAATTCAATGATGTGAAAGAGGGCGACACCTTCGAATTTTATGTCATTGAGGAAGTGGCGGCGACGCTCTGAGACTGATTCGGAGCATTTGCGATGCGCGGTAATCCTGCCGGTGGCAAGCGCTTTCTTGCCGATATCCAGCGTCTGTTATCAACGCTGTTGATGCGCGAGGTGGCCGATCCGCGTTTTAACGGCGTCAGCATCACCCGTGTTGAGCTATCAGGGCGTCAGCTGCTGCATGTCTGGGTTTACCACACAGGCGAATCCGATCCCGATCTCTGTGTGCAGTCGCTTAATCGCATGGCGCCGCATTTCGAGCATCAGCTACGCCGCGCGTTGCCCCGGCGCAGGCTGCCGAAATTGCAGTTCCAGTGGGATGAGGCCTTTGAGAAATCCGGCGATGTGTTGCAGATGCTCAGAGCGCTGGACGCTTCATGAGCGCTGCCGCAACTCCTCTGTTCAGTGATGTGGCGTGGCAGCCGGTCATCGATGCCATTGAACGGGCCGAACACATTGTTCTGATCACCCACTGCAATCCCGATGGCGACGGCATCGGCGCACAGCAGGCGCTGTATGAAACGCTCACGGCGGCGGGTAAACAGGTGCGCATGCATAATCGCGACGGCGTGCCGCGGATTTATCAGTTTTTTGAACATGCCGACAAGGTGGGTCGCGGCGACTGGGGTGAGCCCGGCTGGGCCGATCTGATCATTGCGCTGGATTGCGGCGCATTCGGGCGCCTCGGAATGCCGGAAGCTTTTTTTCAGGGAGCGAGGCTGGTCAATATCGACCACCATGCCAGCAACAAACTGTTTGGCGATGTCAATCTGGTGGACGCGCGCTACTGCGCCACCGGCGCCATGATTTACGATCTTATTCTGGCCATGCAGGCGCCGATGAGCGCCAGCGCCGCATCCGCGATTTATGCCGCCGTGATGACCGATACGGCCAGTTTTCGCCTTGCCAGCGCCACGCCGGCAGTCTATCGGATGGCGGCTTGCCTGATTGAAGCCGGCGCTGAACCCTGGCCGATCAGCGTCAATGTGTATGAAAGTCGCTCGCTGGCCGGCATGAAGATGATGACCGCCTGTCTGGATACGCTGGAGATTAAGCATGCAGGCAAGTCCGCCTGGATTTATGTCACCGATGAGATTTACCGCCGCACAGGTGCGGATGTCGAGGATACGGAAGGGCTGATCGATTATGCGCGCAGCATCGACGGGGTGGAGGTGGCTGTGTTTATCCGCGTTGATGAGCATGACAGTGCTCGCTGGAAAGTCAGTTTCAGAGGTAAAACATGGGCCAATGTCGGCCAGTTGGCCGCCACTCTGGGCGGCGGCGGCCACGCCTATGCCGCCGGCTGCGTGTTGCAGGGCGCATTCGATGATGTCTGCGCAGAGGTTGAGCAGGCGGTCAGCCGCACCCTCGGCTGAATGGCGGCGTTGTAATCATGGCGGCGCAAGCTGTGTGCGGCATTGTGTTTCTGGATAAACCGTCGGGCTGGACATCGCGCCGGGCTGTCAATGAAGTGGCGCGGATTTTTTCCGTGCCGGGAGAGAAAAGGATCAAGGCCGGCCACGCCGGCACGCTCGATCCGCTGGCCACCGGCATGCTGCCCGTGCTGCTGGGCGATGCGACCCGTTTTGCCGATTTAGGGTTGAATGCCGAAAAAAGTTACCGTGTCAGCTTCGATCTCTCATATCAGAGCGATACGCTGGATCGGGAAGGCGAGATTACGGCCCGCTTCGATGCCAGGGTCAGCCCGGCGCAACTGCAATCGGCGCTGGCCGAATTCCGCGGAGCAATCGAGCAGGTTCCGCCGCAATATTCGGCCATTCGCATCGATGGCAAGCGGGCTCACGATCTGGCCCGCCGGGGCGAACATGTCGAGATGGGCGCTCGGCCGGTGACGGTGCATCGTCTGGATTTGCTGGCCTTCGATTTTCCACTGGTGACGCTTCAGGTGAGCTGCTCGAAAGGCGCCTATATCCGCGCACTGGCGCGCGATATCGGGGCAAAGCTGGGCGCGGGCGGCTGTGTCACCGATCTGCGCAGGCTATCGACGGGCGGCTGGCCTGAGGCGATGATGGTCACTCCCGACGAACTGGCTGAAGAGAGTCAGGCGTGTCTGTTGCCGCTGGCGCAGTGGCTGCGGGATTTGGGGCGGCAGACATTGAGCATTGAAGATGGCCGGCGTTTTTTGCAGGGTCAACGCATCCAGCTGCATGAGACATCGGCTGATGCAGCAGAAGAACATGTGGCAGTATTCAGCCGTGATATCCTGCTGGGAACAGGCCTGTTGAAGCCGGGTTTGCGGCATATGGTGTTGCATCCGGCCAAAATCATGC
>JALUYG010000016.1 GCA_027013105.1 Mariprofundus sp. | reverse complement strand
CTGCTGGGTGATCCGGGAAGCGTTGCTGTAGTGGCGGTTGATGAGTAATCAAATGCTGCTGGCCGACGCCATGATTACTGCAACCACTATTGAACATTGCTTCCCCATGCTGTCCGGCAATGAAAACAACAAACGTCGGGACACCAGTGACTTTTGGGTTTTAGTAAACGAGGAGATGTTTATCTTTGCAAGCTGCTAATCCATGGTGTCAGAATACCTCATGCCTGGCACCTTTCATTACGAACGCCCGACGAGGGATTTGTTGCAGGAAAATGAATCGGCGAGGGGAACAGGCGAGGGCGCAGAAGTGTTTATGAATAATCCGGGCGTGTGTCAGGCATGGAAAGTTTCAATCCCACAATCCCTGGCTGACAGTAGTAATTTTTGATCGAGCGTTGCCAAACCAGACTGTTTACGCTCGGCCAGTTCAAGATACGCCGCATCATAAGCCGACAGCTGGTAGCTCATGGATAGTCGATGAATTCGCTCCAGTACACCTGCACCTGATGCGTAATCAGTTCTGATTGGCAAATCTCCATATAACTGAAGCAGTGCTGATGATTCACTATCACTGATTCTTCGCCTTCGTCTGGCTGATACAAGCACATTGCCGATTTCATGCCACCAAAGCGAAGGAACCCATGTTTCGTGATCCTGCATTTGCACAATAAACTTGTCGGCCTCTGCCGATGACTCATCAGGCAATCCCAACGCTGCTGCCATTGAACAGTCCATCACCCACAACATCAGTATTTTCGACCTTCGTCAATCAGCTCTCGGATATTAATATTGCCTTTAATACGCTGTCGCACTGCCCGAAAACGAGCCAGCAAATTATTCACCTCTCCACTCTGGTCGTGAATGGGCTCCAACCTTGCAACGGGGGTTCCTCTCCGGGTGATTGTAAAACTTTGACCTTCCTCTACTTCCCGAATCAGGGCGGAGAGATGGGTCTTTGCATCAAAAGCGGAAACTTGTTTATGAAATTCCTGGCGCATACAACCTCCAACTGGTTAACAAACTGGTTAATTATAAGCGCCCTGCTGTTCCTGTGTCAAATACCCGGTGCGATAGTGCATGCAATTCACGGGTGGAAAAAGTCCATGCGCGTTAGGCCAACGCGTCAATCGATTTCAATGAAGCTTTCACAACGGCGCTGAACGCCTTTAAAGCATGCCTGTGTTGCGGCCAGTTTTTCGATACGCTCGATCGTTGCGCGCGAGACATCTGCATAGGTTTCCATGAATGTGGTTTGGTTCTGCTCGATGCGGATAAACAGCTTGCCGCGTACGCCGGCCTCTGTTTCGACGCAGTCGATCCAGTCGGTCAATGCCGGCTCCAGCTGTTGATCGGCATGATACCAAATAAATACATCAGGCATGGCACGCCTCCAGAATTTCGACGGCAGTACCGTTCTCAAGTGATAATGCAGCATCGGATTCGGCGATTTCAATGGGCAGCAGCGCGATGCCGGTGCAGTTGTTGTCGTGATCGATGGCGGCAGAGCGCAGCACTCCGATGTTCGCTGTGCTGCGAACAGGGCAGGGGAGCGTATCGGGTTCGCCATCAATGGCGACCCGGTACAATCGCTTTTTAATGCCGCCGCGCCACTGCATGCGGCTGGTCACCTCCTGACCGACGTAGCAGCCTTTATCGAACGATACGCCATCAAATTCAATCAGATTGGCATTGAGCGGATGAACGCTCTCATCCCACTCGACGCCGAAATTCGGAAGGCCTCGAATGATGCGCATGGCCTCGATTTCGCTTTCGTCGATGCAGGGGTGTTGATTCATGAGTGAACGCAATCGCTCCCGACTGCCGATAAGCCAGTAACCGCGCGGGTTTTCTGGCATGACAAGGGCGAAACAATCTCCCTGCGCTGTTCTGCTGCAGGCCAGCCAGCCCTGATCCGGCTCGCTGATACCGAAATCGGCCAGTATATCCGCCGCATTGGCGCCTTGCAGCGAACAGATGGTCAAGGAATCGACAATGCCGATGCGCAAGGTTTGGCCGAGTGCAAATTGGCGCAGGCGACCGACGCTTTTTTCCGCACAGGAGGTCGGGGTGAGGATGATCACTTCATCGCAGCCTGCTTCGAGCAGGTAGAGTTCCGACACCGCCTTGCCCTGCGGCGTCAGGATAGCGCTGTGAATGGCCCGGTTCGGCGTCAAACGGCCCATATCCTGCGTGATCTGGCCCTGCAGATAGTCGCACAGAGCCGGGCCGGAGGCTTTCAGCACAGACCACCGCTGTCGCCACGACAGCACGGCGCCGTGCAGCAGGTGTTCTGCAGTGGTCGGGTTCAGAGTCGGTAAGTTCAAGTCCATGGCCGCACTCTAACATAAATTGCGTGCAACACCCCCCGCCAACCAACCACATTTTTTACGCGGTTTTGTTCGCGCCGCCTATGCCCTAAGCTGTGCATAGGTTATAGTTCGCGGCCTGCTCAGACGCAAAGTCGTTGAGCTGCAGGACTCTGGAGGAAGCATGACAACACTGGCACAAAGTAAGGATCGCACGGAAGGCTGCTATGATGCGCAGCAGCCGCTGCCCAATTCCCGCAAAGTCTATATCGAGGGTTCGCGGCCGGATATCCGCGTGCCGATGCGAGAGATTGCCCTCTCTGCCACCCGAACCAGCGCCGGCGAGGAGGAGAATGCACCGATTCTGGTCTATGACACTTCCGGCCCTTATACCGATCCGGATGTACAACTCGATTTGAAAAAAGGCCTGCCGGATGTGCGCAGCGGCTGGATTGATGAGCGCGGTGATACGGAGTTTCTCTCCGGTTTAACCTCTGCTTACGGCAATGCACGGCGCGAGGATGAAAGCCTCGACCATCTGCGTTTTGAGCATCTGAAACAGCCGCGTAAGGCCAAAGCCGGCCGGAATGTTTCGCAGATGCACTATGCCCGCGCCGGCATTATTACGCCGGAGATGGAGTTTGTCGCCATTCGCGAGAATCAGAAGCGCGAACATCTGCGGGAGATCACCAAACAGCATCCGGGACAATCGTTCGGGGCCAGCATTCCGCGTGTGATTACGCCGGAATTTGTACGCGATGAAGTGGCGCGCGGCCGCGCCATTATTCCGGCCAATATCAATCATCCGGAACTTGAACCGATGATTATCGGGCGCAATTTTCTGGTCAAGATCAACGGCAATATCGGCAATTCGGCGCTCTCTTCCTCGATTGAGGAGGAGGTCGAGAAGATGACCTGGGCGACGCGCTGGGGCTCGGACACCATCATGGATCTCTCCACCGGCAAGAATATTCATGAAACGCGCGAATGGATTATCCGCAACGCCGCCGTGCCGATCGGCACCGTGCCGATCTATCAGGCGCTGGAGAAGGTCAACGGCGTGGCTGAAGATCTGACATGGGAGGTGTTCCGCGACACCCTGATCGAGCAGGCTGAGCAGGGGGTGGACTATTTCACCATCCATGCCGGCGTACTGCTGCGCTATGTGCCGATGACGGCGAAAAGGCTGGCCGGCATAGTGTCGCGCGGCGGCTCGATCATGGCCAAGTGGTGCCTGTCGCACCACAAAGAAAATTTCCTCTACACCCATTTTGAAGAGATCTGCGAGATCATGAAGGCTTATGATGTGTCGTTTTCGCTCGGTGACGGCTTGAGGCCCGGCGCCATCGCCGATGCCAATGACGAGGCGCAACTGGGCGAGCTCAAAACGCTCGGCGAGCTGACCAAAATCGCCTGGAAACACGATGTGCAGACGATGATCGAAGGCCCTGGGCATGTGCCGATGCAGATGATCAAAGAGAATATGGATCTGCAGCTGGAATATTGCGATGAAGCGCCGTTCTATACGCTCGGGCCGCTGACCACCGATATTGCGCCGGGTTATGATCACATCACCTCCGGCATCGGCGCCGCCCAGATTGGCTGGTATGGCTGCGCCATGCTCTGCTATGTGACGCCGAAAGAGCATCTGGGGCTGCCCAATCGCGATGATGTGAAGGCCGGCGTTATCACCTATAAAATTTCCGCCCATGCGGCCGATCTGGCCAAGGGCCATCCGGGCGCGCAGCAGCGCGATGATGCGCTCTCCAAGGCGCGCTTTGAATTCCGCTGGGAAGATCAGTTCAATCTCAGCCTCGATCCGGATACGGCGCGCGCCTTTCACGATGAGACATTGCCGAAGGATTCCGCCAAGGTGGCGCATTTCTGCTCCATGTGCGGGCCGAAATTCTGTTCAATGAAGATCACCCAGGATGTGCGCGACTATGCCAAAGAGCACGGCATGGAAACGACCGATGCGATTGAAGCCGGCATGGAGGCGCAGTCCGAGGAATTTATCCGCACCGGCTCGGAGATTTACCGCAAAGCATAAAAGCTTGATTCAAAAGCATTCACCTCAGAGGACGCAGAGGATGCAAAGGAAAGTCAAAAGCATTTCACGCAAAGACGCCAAGAAATGTAAGTCTGTCTAACATCGGTTTTGGCTCTTATCTGCGTTTATCGGCGTTCATCTGCGGTTCCTGCTTATGGCTTACTCTGTGGTGCAAGATTGTGAAGTATTTTGAAAATAGAGATGTTTAATGTATCATGGGGATGCCAGGGAGGTTTGATATGCCATATTCTAAAATATTTGCCCGGGATATTATGGATGC
>JALUYG010000015.1 GCA_027013105.1 Mariprofundus sp. | reverse complement strand
CGGTCGCTGCCATAATCCATTGGCGGTTTTTCCTTGCGGGGGTTGGTCGATGTCCCTATAGTGCGCCGCCTGTTTTTCGGAGGTAGTATATATTATGGCAACAATCATTCGTTTGAGCCGTGGCGGTCGCAAGAAACGTCCTTTTTATTCCGTAGTCGTCATGGACGAGCGCAAGCGTCGCGATGGCGCCTTCATTGAGAAGTTGGGCTACTACGACCCGTGCAAAGAGCCTGAAGTTATTGAGCTGAATGTGGAGCGCGTCAAGGCGTGGACCGATCAGGGTGCCAAGGTATCCGATCGCGTCGCCAGTCTGATCGCCAAGGCTTCCGCATAACCGATGTTCATCGAAGCCTGAATCCGGGCTTGATCGATGCATCGTAAAAAATTTCTGCATATCGGCGATATTCTTGGGGCGCATGGCCTCAAGGGCGCGTTGATTGTTTATTCCCATACCCGGCCCGCATCTGCGGTAGCCGGGTATTCTTGTTGGCGGCTGGGCGAAAGTGCTGAGCAGGCCGGGGTTTATCAAGTGAAGCGCTGCTGGCAGCACGGCAAGCGCATGCTGGCCGAAATCGTAGGCATTGCCGATTGCGACAGCGCCGAAGCGCTAAAAGGCATGAAAATCTGGGTGACTGCCGATGAAGTCGATACCGCTGATGATGAATACCTGTGGGAAGAGCTGATCGGTTGCGAGGTGCGCAGCGGCGAAGGCGGCCAGCTGCTTGGCACAGTGATCGCACTGGAGGAGTATGGTGCGCAGGACAATCTGGTGGTAAAAACCGCCCCGGAGGCTCCTGCGCAGGGGGAGTGGCTGATTCCGTTCACCGAACAGATCATTACGGATGTTGATCTCGATCAGGGGCTGATCACGGTTGACCTGCCCGAAGGGATGGATGCATGTTTCACGCCCAGATTCTGACCCTGTTTCCCGAATTCTTCGATTCGCCGTTATCCTGCTCGATTCCGAAGCGGGCGATTGCCGCCGGTATCGTTGCTGTTGAAACCATCCAGATTCGCGATTTTGCCACCGATAAACATCATCAAGTGGATGATGCGCCCTATGGCGGCGGCCCCGGCATGCTGATGAAGCCGGAGCCGGTGGTGGCCTCGATTCGCGCGGCGCGCGACAAGCAGCCGGATACGCATGTGGTGATGCTTACGCCGTCCGGCAGCCGCTTTACGCAGGCCAAAGCGCTGGAGCTGATTGAAAAGCCCGGCGTCACACTGCTCTGCGGCCGTTACGAGGGCTTCGATGAGCGCATTTGCGATTATGTCGATGAACAGATTTCGCTGGGCGATTATGTTTTGTCCGGCGGCGAGCCGGCCGCCATCTGCGTGCTCGATGCGCTCATCCGGTTGCTTCCGGGCGTGCTGGGCAGCCCGGAATCGGCCGTGCTCGACTCCTTTAGCGAAGCGGGCATTCTCGACTGGCCGCACTACACCCGCCCGGAAATCTTCGAGGGCAAACGCGTGCCCGAGGTGTTGCTGTCGGGCAACCATGCTGCCATCGAAAGCTGGCGGCGCGTCCAGGCAGAAGAACGCAGCAAAAATCGGCGCCAGGGGTAACTGCTCAGGACGCCTCCCAATCCGGCATAGCCGGAACCAGGCAGAAAAGGCTAAAAACAGCCACTGATTTCACGAATTCACACGGGATGTTTTTCGTAAGAGACTATCCGTTGCGGCGCTGCAGGGTGATAAATTCCGCCTCCCATTCGCGCGTGGCCAGCAGCAGTCCGACATTATTGCGCTCGCTTAACGGGCTGGCGGCGCTCTCTTTCATCAGTTCGGCGAATTCATGCGCCAGCACATTCATTCGTCTGGTCAGGGTTTCGCGGGCGGCCAGCGTTAGCGGCCCGTGCAGATAGAGGCGCATGTCGTAGTTCTCCTCAAAATCGGCATCGAGAAACTCACCCAGCAGGCGCTGTTCAAAAAACGCCTCAATCGGCCCGTGCGGCAGCCAGCGAAAATCTTCAGCGATGCGCAGCCGGATACGGTTGTTCGGATGCAGCTCCAGCAGTTGCAATTTTTCCAGCTTGTTGAGGTAGTGGATCAACTCGGCTGCAGTGAAACGAAATTCAGTGATGATATCGTCGAAAGTCCAGTGGTTGCGGGCGCAGACGGCGACAAGGAACAACCTTTTGTCGCGCATCAGCTCCCGCTCCTGCGCCAGCGTCAGGGTGGATATCTGCTGACGGCTTTCATCGAACATGCGCACCAGATCGATAAAATCCATATCGAGCAGCTGGCAGATTTGATCGATGCGCCTGAGCGTGAAGTGGCAACTGGAAAACATCTTTTTCACGCTGGCTTCGCTTAAGCCCAGGTGGCGGGCGACATCGGCGTAGGTCAGGCCGTTGAGTTTGAGCGCCCGTTTCAGCATCTGAATGGCGGCTTGCGTATTGTCCATGGCGTTCTCCTGCGCATAAGTATATTTATATTATACTCTACATGCAATATAGTGATACATATCACAATATAATTTCTTTATTTGATACTACTGACCACAATTCACCTGTCGCAAGGCGACGATATCATTCAAGGAGCGTTATCATGAACAGAGCTATCATGAAAAAAACAGTGATCACATGGAGCATGCTGCTGGCGACTGTCGCCGGCGGCCAACAGGCGATGGCCGGCGGCAGCATGCAGCACGCAGGCCAGGCTTCTGCTTATTCGGTGCAGGCCTCGGGCCATGCCGTGCTGGCCGCTACCCAGCTGACATCGGCTGTGGCAGCGGCGCCGTTGCAGGTTGCCGGCGCGGTTGGCGCGGTGAGCGGGCGGGCCGGGGCGGCGTTGATGCAGCAGGCCAACGACGATTTCAGCAAACCGCTGAAGGTGACCAATGAGACTGTGACGGCCGGGCCTGCGCCGTCAACAGCACTCTACCAGCATGACGGGAAATAAGGAGGGATTCGCTATGTACGAATATCTGCGCACACGCAACACTTGCACACCCAAACTCATCGTAGTGCTGATCGGTATGCTGCTCTTCGGCGCCCAGGCGCAAGCCGGCAGCGCCGCCGGCGGCGAGTCGCATTTCAGGGCCGAACAGATTTCGGCGTTCGCCAAGCGGGTTGAAAAAACGATGGCGGCGCACGGCGCTCGCGTCGCCATTCTGGCCCGGGTTGGCCGGCCTGTCGCCGATCTGCCGGACGGATTCCACTACACCCATGTCGCTTTCGCGGTCTATTCACAGATCAAGACAACAGACGGGCGCAGCATCCCCGGCTATGCGATCTACAATCTCTATCAGGATGCAGGTCATCCGGATCACAGTTCGCTGGTGGTGGATTATCCGGCCGATTTTTTCGCCGGCGTCTATGCCCTGAAAACGGATATCCTGATCCCCACGCCCGAATTGCAGCGACAACTGCTCAGGGTGATCGCCTCCGACACCTATCGCAAGCTGCATAACCCAGCCTATTCGGTGGTGGCCAATCCCTACAATCGCAAATTCCAGAACTGTACGGAGCATACGCTGGATGTGCTCAATGCGGCCATCTATCACACCGACGATATCGATGTGATCAAGGCCGATGAGCGCGCCTACTTCAAGGCGCAGCCGGTAAAAATCAATCCGCTGAAAATGCTGGCCGGCATGGTGACCATGCCCGATCTCAAGGTGACGGATCAAAAGCATGGCGTCAGAACGGCCTCATTCACCACCATCGCACGCTATCTGAGGCAGTACGATCTGCTGGCGGATGAACTGGTGGTTGCGCAGCAATGAAGCGGCAACCGAAGGACGGGCAGGCTGATGCCTGCCCGCCTCTTTTTCATTACATCACGGAATAGATAAAATCGTTGTAATCAATGACGCCGTCGGCAGCCATCTGCAGCGCGGATTGGGATTTTGCGATCATGCCGTTGTCGGTGGCAATTTTCTGCATTTTCTGACCCTTCACACCGTCGTGAATGGCCTGTCGGATTTTTTCATTGACGACAAGAAACTCATAGGAGACGACCCGGCCGGCGTAACCGGTCTGGTGGCACTGTTCACACCCCACCGCCCGGTACAGTTTTTTCGGTGCGCTGAAGCCCATATCCTGAATCATGGTAAAGGCGGGATCATCGGCATCCAGTTCGGCGCGGCACTCCCGGCAGAGTTTCTTGAGCAGATTCTGGCTGATGACGCCGAGCAGCGCCGGCGCAATCAGATAGTTGGGGATGCCCAGATCATTGAGACGGATAATGGTGTCCACCGCAGAGTTGGTGTGCAGCGTGGAGAGCATCAGGTGGCCGGTGAGCGCCGCTTCAATGCCGATCTGGGCGGTCTCCTGATCGCGCATTTCGCCGATCATAATGATATCGGGATCGTGCCGGAGCACATTGCGCAGAATGCGCGCAAAGCCCATGCCGATTTTGTGATTCACCTGAATCTGGTTGGCCCCGGGAATCTCGGATTCCACCGGATCTTCAATGGTCAGAATATGGGCCGGCAGGTGGGCGATCGATTTGAGCACGGCAAACAGGGTGGTGGACTTGCCCGAACCGGTCGGGCCGGTCACCAGCAACAGCCCGTAGGGCTTGCGCGCCAGCGTGGCCAGCTGTTTGACATCATCATCGCGCAACCCCAGCAGATCCAGCTCCACCGCCATATCCTTGTTCAACACGCGCATCACCAGCGATTCGCCGAATGAGTTG
>JALUYG010000014.1 GCA_027013105.1 Mariprofundus sp. | reverse complement strand
TTCTTGGTGGCCACCACGCCGTGACTGTTATAGCCGCGAATATGGGAGCCGGCGATGCCGGTGAAGACCGATTGGATATCCACCCCGGCCATCAGCTCCGCCTCTTCCACGGCCAGGCGAATCGACTCAACCGTGCTCTCGATATTGACCACCACGCCCTTGCGCAGTCCGCGCGACGGATGCGTGCCGATGCCGATGACATCGATCTTCCCATCCGGCCCGGCTTCGGCCACCACGCAGGCAATTTTGCTGGTGCCGATATCGAGTCCTACCAATACCTGATCATGCTTGGCCATCAGATCACCCCTCCATGCCCGGCCGGACGCAGAAACCAGCGTGACGCCAGCCTGGCATCGACGCGCCAGCGACTGCTCGCCCAGCGAGGCTGTTTCAACAGCCCAGTAATTTGATGAATGGCGGCATCCTCGCCGCCGACTGTAATCAGCCAGGTTTCGCCACGGCTGAAATAGATCTGCCAGTAACGTCCGCCGCCGCGAATTTCACTCAGCGCTGATAACTTCTTCGCATCATCGCGTCTTAACGCTGCGATCACGCCTCTGGCTTCGTGCAGCTGCGTTGCAGATACCCGTAATAGCGGCAGATCGGGTGATTCGCCGCGTCTGAGCAGCCGATAAGCGCGGCCATTCATGTCGCACAGGTGCAAGCGGCCCTGTTCATCCTGCCACAAGGCTGCCGGCACGCGCGCCGCAGCCTGAATATGCAGCCTGTCGGGCAGAATACGGGTGATCTGCACATCGGCCAGATCGGGGATGCGCTGCAGCCATTGCCGGCGTAACAGCTCCGGCCGGGTGCTGAGAAAATCGCGTACCGGCATCTGTTGCAGCTGCGCGTTGATCGCCGCCTTGATCGGCGCCGACGCTTTGATATCCCAGCGGCTAACGCTCCACTGCCGGTTCAACCAGGCTGCGCCGCTGAGCGTGGCCGCCGTCACCATGACGCAGGCGATGATGCGACCAAGCCGTTTGAGGCTGCGATCGCGCGCGGCTTTCTGCTCGGCAGGATCGATGCGGCGCTGATTGCTGCGCGTCACTGTTCACCCCCGTGCTGCAGCCGGGCGGCGGCCAGAATGCGCCGGCAGAGCTGTTCAAATGTGATTCCGGCGGCGGCGGCCGCTTTAGGCAGCAGGCTGGTTTCGGTCATGCCCGGAATGGTGTTGATCTCCAGAATCACCGGCTCGCCGCCATCGGGCACGATCATGTCCACCCGCGGCGCGCCGCTGCAGCCGGTCGCTGCCACCGCCTGCTCGGCCCGGTCCATGCAGTAACGCAATGTTTCGCTCGGCAGGCGGGCGGGGCAGAAGTAGTCGGTGGCGCCCGATGTGTATTTGGAGGCGTAGTCATAGACGCCGGATTTGGGAGAAACTTCCACCGGCATCAGCGCTTCGCCGTTCAGCACGGAAACGGCGATTTCTGTGCCGTTGACCGGCATTTCAGCCATCCAGCCGTCGGCATGGCCGAGTCCAAGCGCCTGCCACTGGGCGGCGGAGGCGACATGGTGCAGGCCGATACTGGAGCCTTCCGCCACCGGTTTTACAAATACCGGATAGCGTGCCGGACCGTCGGCGTTAATGGGGATGCTGACCGGCGTCTGCAGCCCTGCGTGGTTCAGCACTTGCTTGCTTAGCGCCTTATCCATGCAGAGCGCCGAGGCGGTGACGCCGGAGCCGGTATAGGGGATGCGCATGGTTTCCAGCAGTCCCTGCACAGCGCCATCTTCACCCAGCGTGCCGTGCAGGACGATAAAGGCGCGCTCAATCTGCGCCGCATCGATGGCGGCGGCCCAGTTGTCGCATAAATCCAGGCCGATGGCGTCGATGCCGGTGCGCTGCAGGGCGTGTAGCACAGCCGCGCCGGACTTCAGCGAAATTTCGCGCTCCGCTGAGCTGCCGCCCATCAGCACGCCGACATGGCCGAAATCGCGGGGATTGCGTTCAGCCATGGTCGCCTCCCGCCAACAGATATTCCCATTCGCCCACCATGCGCACTTCCGGTTCCAGTTCGATGCCGCTGTGCTGCTTGACGGCGGCCTGCGCACGCCGGATCAGGGCGACAATGTCGGCGCTGCTGGCGTCGCCGTTGTTGACAATAAAGTTGGCATGCTGCTCGGAAATCTGCGCCCCGCCGATCCGGAAGCCTTTGAGGCCGGCCGCCTCAATCAGGCGGGCGGCATGGTCGCCGGCGGGATTTTTGAATACGGATCCGCAGTTCGGTTGCGCCAGCGGCTGCGTCGAGGAGCGGCGGCTGCGCATGCTGCGCATGCGCTCGCGAATCTCTTCGGGCGAATCCGGTTTCAGTTCGAATGTTGCCGAGACCACAATGCTCCCGGTCGGCAGGTCGGTACGGCGATAGCCCATATGCAGATCAGACTTGCGCATTTCGATGACGCTGCCATCACGCAAAATCACTTCGATGCAGCGCAGCGAATCGGATACCTGCTGCGAAAAACAGCCGGCATTCATGGCCACGCCGCCGCCGATATCGCCGGGCACCGTGGCCATAAACTCACAGCCGCTCAGACCGTGCTCGGCGCACTGCCGGGCCACGCGACTCATGCGCGCGCCGGCCCCGGCGCGTAAACTGCAGCCGTCAAACGCCACCGCATCAAGCTCGCTCAAATCCACCACGAATCCGTCAAAGCCGGTGTCCGGCGCCAGCATGTTGCTACCACGTCCGAGCGGTAGAATCACAATATCGGCAGGGCACGCCTTGATGGCGGCGATCAGGGCTGCGCGGTCGGCCGGGCGGAAAAACCAGCGCGCCGGGCCGCCGACCGCCAGCGTGGTGTGCGCCGCCATCGGTTCGTGGCGACGCCACACGCCCTTGCCTTCCAGCGACTGCATCCAGTCGTCGCGTTCGCAGGAGCTCGGACTCACTACGACGTTCATCGCGCCGCCGCCTCGCGCATCTGCTGCGCCAGCGCACCGATGGAGCCCGCCCCCATGAGCACGACAATATGGCCTTGTTGCAGCTCAAGATCGGCCAGTTGGCGGGCGGCCTCCAGCGACGCCAGCAGCGTTACGCTGCGGTGACCGCGCGCCCGCATGCCTTCGGCTATCCTGTTGCTGTCAACGCCCTCGATAGCGGCTTCGCCGGCGGCATAGATCGGCAGCAATGCCACTGTATTGGCTGCGTCGAATGCGCCCATGAATTCAGTCATCAAATCGCGCGTGCGACTGTAGCGGTGGGGCTGAAAAATGACCGAGATATGCCGCTTTGGCCAGCACTGGCGCGCTGCGGCCAGCGTCGCCATCACCTCTTTGGGGTGGTGGCCGTAGTCATCGACCAGCACGCCAGCGCCGATGTTGCTGCGCTGGAAGCGGCGCTGGATGCCTTCAAAAGAGGCCAGCGCGTGGCGAATGGCGTCGATATCGATGCCGAGATCGAGTAGCACGGCGATCGCCGCCAGTGCGTTTTCGGCGTTATGGCGGCCCGGCATCGGCAGCTGGAATGCGCCGAGCTCGCCCAACTCCCGGCTGGCGGCCGTGAATGACTGGCCGTTTTCATCAGCCTGCACGCCAAGCAGGTGCAGATCGGCCTGCGGGCTGCTACCGTAGGTGGTCACCGGTTTGTGCAGCCGCTCGCGTAGCGCCGCCACATTCGGGTGCTCATGGTGCAGCACCACCCGCCCGTAAAACGGCACCAGGTCGACAAAGGTATGGAACGCCTCCATCAGGCTATCGAAATCGCCGTAATGATCGAGATGTTCAGGGTCGATATTGCTGACTACGGCGATGGTGGGGGAGAGGCGCAGAAAAGAGCCGTCGGACTCGTCGGCTTCGGCCACCAGCCACGGGCTGGCGCCGAGCCGGGCATTGCTGCCGCAGGCGATCAGGCGGCCGCCGATCACATAGGTCGGATCCAGCCCCGCCGTTTCCATGCCGTGCGCGATCAGCGAGGTCATGGTGGTTTTGCCGTGACTGCCGGCCACCGCAATGCCCTGTTTCATGCGCATCAGCTCAGCCAGCATATCGGCGCGCGGAATCACCGGGATGCCGCGGCTGAGCGCCTCGGCAATTTCCGGGTTGCGCGGATCGATGGCAGAGGAGACCACCACCACCTGTGCAGCGCCCAGGTTCTCCGCCGCATGGCCGATCATCACCTTCACGCCGAGACTGCCAAGGCGGGCCACATTGGGGCTTTCGGCCAGATCGCTGCCCTGTACGGAAAAGCCCTGATTGTGCAGCACTTCGGCAATGCCGCTCATGCCGATGCCGCCGATACCGATCAGATGGATGCACTGGACGCGTGATTTCATGCATTCACCTCCGCCAACTGCATATCCGGCAGATATTCGGCCAGCACATCCAGCTGTTTGTCCTCTGCCGTATAGGGGGCTGCTCTGCATGCCGAACGACTCATCTCAGCCAGCTTGTCCGGCTGGAACAGGTGGGCGTCAATATGCGCAGCCAGTGATTCGGCATCCAGGTTGCGCTGATCCAGAACAACCGCCGCACCGGCGGCGGCCAGTGTTTCTGCATTATGACGCTGATGATCATCGGCGGCATGCGGCAACGGCACAAACAGCGTCGGCATGCCGACGCAGGCGGCTTCGCAGACGGTCATCGCTCCGGCCCGGGCCACCATCAGGTTACCGTGGCTGTAAAATCCGGCCATATCTTCACAAAACGGCAACACATCTGCAGAGATGTCCGCCTGGGCATACATCTCGCGCACCTGTTGCAACGCCTGTTGATCAGCGCCGACGATGTGAGAGACCACAAAATCGCGCCCCTCGCGCGCCAATAATTGACAGGCTTCGGGTACGGTCTGATTGAGAATGCGCGCGCCCTGCGAGCCGCCCAGCACCAGCAGTCGCGGCGGTTCTTGCGGCTGCCAGCGTGTTGCGGCGATACTGCTGCGCACCACATTGCCGGTGACGACGTGGCGCACGCCGCCAGCCAGCTGCGTTGAGGCGGCTGCAAAACCGAGCATGATACAGCGGCTGAAACGGGCCAGGGTGCGGTTCACCAGTCCGGGCATGGCGTTCTGTTCATACAATACCACCGGAATACGACTGATCAGGGCGGCGGCGACACCGGAAATGCTGGCATAGCCGCCGACGCCGACCAGCAGGTCGGGACGCTCGGCTTGCCAGTTGCGCCGGATGGCGATCACCGCCTGCGGCAATTCCCACAGCAACACCCTGAGCCGTTGCAGCATGCCGGCCCCTTTGACGCCGTGCATGGCCAGCAGTTGCACCTGCTCGCCGCGCTCGGGCAGCAGTGTCGCCTCCAGGCCGCGTTCCGCGCCGATAAAGCTGACGGCGAGCTGCGGCCAGCGCCTGCGCGCCGCATCAGCCAGCGCCAGCGCCGGCATGACATGGCCGCCGGTGCCGCCGCCGGCGATACAGAGCTTTGGAGCGCGATTCAAAACAGATGCTCCAGGCCGGCTTCCGCCGTCGGCGCAGCAACCTGTTTGGCGGCGCGTGCAGATTTGGTTTTTTTCGCCCGTTTCTCGATGCGTTTGTTGCCCGGCTGATGGCGCTGCACGGACAACAGCAGCCCTATCAGCACGCATTCGCCGAGCAGGGCGCTACCGCCATAGGAGACAAATGGCAGCGGCATGCCCTTGGTCGGCAACAGCCCCATAGCGGCGCCCAGATTAATCATCAGCGCCGTGCCCAGCACCACCACGCAACCGATGATCAGCAGTTTGGAAAACATATCGTCGCAGCGGATCGCCAGCCAGAGGCCGCGCCCGAGGAGCACGGCAAAGACCAGAAGAATCGACAGAATGCCGACCAGCCCCAGCTCTTCGCCGATGCTGGCGGAGATGAAATCGGTGAATACTTCCGGCAGGTAGAACAGCTTCTGCACGCCCTGACCCAGCCCCGTGCCGAAGATGCCGCCGCTGCCGAAGGCGAGCATCGACTGAATCAGCTGATAATCGCTGCCCAGCGGGTCGTTCCATGGATCCATAAAGCTGGTCAGGCGCTGAACGCGGTAGGGCGCGGCCACCATCGCCATCACAGCCAACGGCGCGAAACTCAGTACCAGCACGCCCAGATGCCGAATCGGCACGCCGCCGACAAACCACAGTGCAAAGCAGACCGCCGACAGCAATACGGCGCTGCCGAAATCCGGCTGCAGCAGCAATAGCGCCAGCGATACGCCGAGCACCACCAGCATCGGCGCCAGGCCGCTCGAAAAACGCGACAGACGCTCCGGAAATGAGCTCATATAATAGGCCATATAGATGATCACGGCAGGTTTGAGCAGCTCCACCGGTTGCAGCGTCAGCCCCAGCAGGGAGAACCAGCGCTGGGCGCCGTTGATCTGCTTGCCGAGGCCCGGAATCAGCACGGCCAGCATCAGTAACAACGCCACGCCCAGCACCGGCACGGCGATGGCGCGCCACCAGGTGACCTCAATACGCGACAGCCCCCACATGATCAGCATGCCGACCGGAATATAAAACAGCCAGTGACGAATGATGCGCAGCGGATCGTGATAGCGCACCTCGGCGACGCTGACGCTGGCGCTATAGACCATCAGCACGCTGAAGCACATCAGCCCGATGACGCAGCCGGTGATCACCGCATCCGGCGGCGATAGCAGTTTGCCTGCGCTTCTGCTCATCACGCCGACTCCAGCGCCGCTACGGCCGCGGCAAAACTGTCGCCGCGTTCCATATAGTTGCTGAACTGATCCTGACTGGCGGCCGCCGGCGACAGCAGCACCGGCACGCCGTTCATGGCGTGCGAAGCCTGTTTCACAGCCTGTTCCACGGTTTTAGCAACACGGCACGGCACGCCGGCTGCGGCGGCCAGTTCGGTGAAGGGCCTGGCATCCTTGCCGATCACCAGCATCTGCTCCACATGCGTGGCGACCGCATCCCGGAGCAGCGAAATATCGAGCCCTTTGCGCAGGCCGCCACAGATCCAGATCACCTGATGAAAGGATTGCAACGCTGCCGCAGCGGCGTCGGGGTTGGTGGCTTTGGAGTCGTTATACCATTCGCGTCCCGCCACCACGCCGAGCGATTGCAACCGGTGCGGCAGGCCGCGAAAAGAGGTTAGCGACTGCCGAATGACGCTGGCGCTGACGCCGAAATCGGCCGCCGCCTGCGCCGCCACGGCCAGATTCAGGTGCTGATGCACGCCTTTTGCCGGTAGTTCATCGGAAGCGATGCTGTGGGCCTGATCGTAGTGGTGCCAGAACAGCCGCCATGAACCGTCATGCTGCGGCTCCACGCCGGCATCCGCTTCAGAAGTCTGCGCCATGCCGAAGCGACGCACAAAGACGCCGCGATCGCGCAGTTCATCGGCCAGCGCGCGCCAGCGCGCATCCAGCGGCAACATCGCCTTGTCGCCTTCGCCCTGGCGGGCGAACAGGCGCAGTTTGGCCGCCTCATAGGCCTGCATATCGCGATGCATGTCGGCATGATCCGGCTGCACATTAAGCAGCGCCGCCCAGTTGGCATGGATCGGATTGGCCCGCTCCAGCTGAAAACTGGAGAGTTCCAGTACAATGCGTTGAGGATCGGTCCGCTTTGCATCGCCATCGCCCAGCAGATCAAGCATCGGCACGCCGATATTGCCGCCGGCTTCGATGCCGCCGGCCAGCGTGTCGAGCATTGTGCTGATCAGGGATACGGTCGTGGTCTTGCCGTTGGTGCCGGTAATGGCGATCAGCGCGCCATGGTAAGCCTCGGCGAACAGTTCCAGATCGCCGAACATCGGCATGCCGGCCTGCCGTAACGTCGTCAGCGCCGGATGCCGCCAATCGATGCCGGGGCTGACAATCAGGCGGGAAAAACCTTGCAACTGGTCGGCTTGCAGCGGGCCGATGTGCATCGCCATGGTCAGATCGGCAGGCAGTTTTACCGCCGCCTCATCAAAGCCTTCACATGCGACGCCGCGCTGCAGCAGAAACCTGGCCGCCGCCTGACCGGTGCGGCCCATGCCGATAATCGCCGTGCGATCCATGTGTTCGCTCATCGGATTTTCAGGGTGGAGAGCGCCACCAGCGCCAGCAAGATCGAAATAATCCAGAAGCGGACAATCACCTTCGGTTCGGCCCACCCCTTCAACTCGTAATGGTGGTGAATCGGGGCCATGCGAAACACCCGTTTACCGGTCATCTTGAAGCTGGCCACCTGCACCATTACCGACACCGCTTCGAGCACAAACAGTCCGCCGGCGATGGCCAGCAAAAATTGCTGATGCACGGCGCAGGCCACGAAGCCGAGCGCGCCGCCCAGCGCCAACGCGCCGACATCGCCCATAAACACCTGAGCCGGATAGGTGTTGTACCAGAGAAAGCCGAGGCAGCCGCCAATCACTGCGCCGCAGAACACCGCCAGTTCGCCTGCGCCGGGTACGAACGGAATCATCAGATAGGCTGAAAACTTGGCGTGTCCGGCCAGATAGACCACCACCGCCAGGGCGCTGGCCACCATAAAGGTGGGCGCCACCGCCAACCCGTCCAGTCCGTCGGTCAGGTTCACCGCATTGGATGCGCCGACCAGCACAAACAGTACGAACAGAGGATAAAACCAGCCCATATGCCACTGCGTGTTGAAGAAGGGGATATCCACAATCGGATCGGTCATCGCCATCAGGCCGATGGCGGCCGCACCGCCGATCAGGCACTGCAGGATCAGCTTCCAGCGCCCGGCCAGCCCTTTCGGGTTGCGACGGATAATTTTCAGATAATCATCCAGCCAGCCGATGACGCCATATCCGAGCGTCACCAGCAGCGCCAGCCAGATAAAACCGCTGGTCAGATCGGCCCACAACAGCGTGGCCACCGTCAGTGAGAGCAGAATCAGCACGCCGCCCATGGTCGGCGTGCCCTGTTTGACCAGATGCGTTTGCGGCCCGTCGTTACGGATCGGCTGGCCTCTGCCCTGATGCCCCTTCAGCCAGCCGATAAATCGCGGCCCCATCAGCCAGCACAGCACCAGTGATGTGACCAGCGCATAGACGGTGCGGAAAGTGATGTACTGAAACAGATTGAAAAATGAATACTGTTCATGCAGCGGATAGAGGAGGTTATAGAGCATCGGCAAGCTCCCCGGCTGTAAGCAGTTCGACCACCGCTTCCAGTCGCATCGAACGCGACGCCTTGACCAGCACCGTATCGCCTGCGCCCAGTCTCACATCCTGCAGGGCGGCGACGGCATCGCTTGTGGCGGCGAACCAGCGCGCCTGCGGCTGCAGATCCGCCAGCGTCTGCATCTGTGCGCCGATCAGGTAAACCGTATCAATGCCATCGATATCGATTCCGGCATGGGCGCTTGCTGATGCCTCGCCCAGTTCAGCCATGTCGCCCAGCACAGCGATTTTGCGGCCGGGCAGGGCGCGCAGGGTGTCGATAGCGGCCTGCATGGATACCGGATTGGCGTTGTAGCAGTCGTCCAGTACAAGCGCGCCGCTGGGCGCATTGATGCGCTGCATGCGACCGGCCACAGGCTGCCAGCCGGACATCGACGCAGCGATCTCTGCGAACCGGTATGCTTTATCACTGCGCTGTTGCAGAAACCGCAACATGATGGAGGCGGCGAAGGCGTAATTTTCGGCCCAGTGTCGGGCCGGCAGGGCCAGCTCGATCTGCGCCTGTTCGTCGCGGTTGTGCAGAGACAAGCTGCAGCCCTGCAGCTGCCACTCTACAGCCGAGCCATTGCCAGCATTCATCGATACAGGACATTGCGGCAGCGCGATATGGTTGGCCTGCATCAGCGCCGCCACGTCCTTGCCGAGCGCGCACCAGCCGCCAATGTTGATATGGGCCGGCAGCAGCGCTTTTTCCCGCACCACGCCGCCGAGCCCGCCGAGCCCTTCGCTGTGCGCCGCCGTGATGCCGGTCAGCACGGCGATATCCGGCTGCACCATGGCGGCCAGCCGGGCCATCTCCCCCGGCTCGCTAATACCGCACTCGATGATGGCGATGTCGGCATCTTCAGGCGTTGCCAGCAGCGTTTGCGGCACGCCGATCAGGTTGTTCAGATTGGCCTTCGTGGCGGCCACCTTGAAGCCGAGCGCCGAGAATCCGGTTTCGAGCAAGGAGCGCAGGCTGGTTTTGCCGTACGAGCCGCTAATGGCCATGATGCATGTTTGGCGAAGCTTCATGCGCCAGGCATGGGCGATATCGCCCAGCGCCTGCAGCGTATTTTCAACCTCCAGCTTACTGTTGTCGAGCCCATGCCAGTTGGCGACGCCGTCGCCGTCGCCGATCAATGCCGACGCCTGATCGGTCACCGCCTCGGCAAAGGCGTGACCATCGAAATGCGGGCCGCGCAACGCCAGAAAGGCGTCGCCCGGCTGAAAATTGCGCGTGTCGGTGCATACGCCGGCGATGCCGGCCGGCATATCGCCGTGCCAGATGCCGCCGGTGGCGCGGGCTATCTCCATGCCGCTCAGGCGCATGCATGCGCCTCTTCAGCGTTGTGCTTGCGATGCAGACATCGGGTGGCGACATCGGCGTCCAGCCACGGCAGCCGTTGGCCGCACACCTCCATATAGGCTTCATGGCCCTTGCCGGCGATAACCAGCACATCGCCTTCGCGCAGCGCCTCAATGGCCTCGGCAATGGCCTGCTCCCTGTCCAGTTGCAGATGCACTTCGGCCCGGTAGGGCTGGGGCATGCCGTGCTCGATCTCCGAGGCGATCACGGCCGGGGTTTCACCGCGCGGATTGTCGGAGGTGATCCACACCACGTCAGCCAGTTCGGCGGCGATTTCACCCATATGCGGACGTTTCTCGCGGTCGCGCTCGCCGCCGCAGCCGAACAGGATAATCAGCCGTTCGCGCGTCAGTTTGCGCGCCGCCTCCAGGCAGCGCTGCAGCGCTTCCGGCGTGTGGGCGTAATCGATATAGACCTGTCCGTAACCGGCCTCCACCTCCTGCATGCGTCCGGGCGGCGCGCTGATATGATCCAGCAGCGCCGGCAGCTGCGCCAGCGGCACAGCCATGGAGACCATCAGCGTCAGCGCCGTGCAGGCCACATTTTCCGCATGGAAGTCGCCCAGAGGAATATCCTCGATGACAACTTCCTCATCTCCGCTTTTCAACCGCAACATGCCCGGCAACTCTTGCTCCCAGGCCAGATCGACATCATCGCGAAACAGTCCGCGCCCATACCAGCAGGCGTGATCGGGCGCATAAGTGCGAATATCGGCGTGATCGGCATTGGCCACCACATTGCCGCCCTGCGCCGCCACCTGCTGTACGAAGCCGGCCTTGGTCGCCAGATAGGCTGCGTAGCCGCCATGATCCTGCAGGTGATCGTGTCCCATATTGGTCCAGATCACCGTCTTGAAATCGAGTCCGGCAATACGTCCCTGGGCGATGCCGTGCGATGAGATTTCGCAAACCACGGCATGCGCCTCTTCCAGACAGGCGGATGCCAGCATGGCATGCAGCGTTAACAGCGACGGCGTGGTATTGCCGATGTCACGAATCTCATCCGGGCTTTTCATCCAGCCCAGCGTGCCGCAACTCCAGACCGGTTTGTCCTGATAACGGCTCAACGCCTCACGCAGCATCCAGGCGATGCTGGTTTTGCCATCGGTGCCGGTAATGCCGTAGATGTGACTGCCCGCCCCTTCGGTGCGGAAAATCCGGCGCAGCAACTGGCCGGCCTGATTGATCTGTGTCAGGTGCAGATGCGGCAGTTCTGTATTGAGTTCAACCCCTACGCTGATCACGGCCGCTGCGCCATTCCGGGCTGCAGCGGCGGCATATTCGTCGGCGTGCTTACCGCTGCGCGGCAGGCAGAGCATGGCGTAACCGGGGCGGGCAAAGCGAGAATCGTCGCAGATGCCGCTAATAAAAATATCCTCGCCGGCCGGCAGGGTCAGCTCGCCCAGTTGATCGCTTAATTCACGTAGCGAGAAGCCTCTTTCCAGCTCTGTGGCGCGTGTTTGAGCCATGTTACTCACCTAACCAAACCTCCAGCAGGTCGCCCTGTTCCAGTCCGTCGGTTGCGGCGGGCTGCGTTTTTTGCACCCAGCCGGAACCATGCACATGCAACCGCAGGCCGCGCCCGGCGGCGAAGCGCCTGACTTCCCGCATCGACATGCCGGTTACGCTGCCGGCCGCTGTTTCGACGGGTGAAGTCTCGGCAATTTGCATGGTGCGCCAGGCAGTTTCATCTTCGATACGGGCCGACACGCCGAGGTATGGCAGGACGGATTCGGCAATATGCCGAAACACCGGCGCGGCCACCTGGCCGCCGTAGATGCTCTTTTTCGGCTCATCCACCATCACCACAATCACCAGTTGCGGATCATCAATCGGGGCCAGGCCGGCAAATACGGCATCGTATTTACCTCTGCTGTAGCCGCCTCTGCCATTGGGCTTCTGGGCTGTACCGGTCTTGCCGCCGACCCGATACCCGACCGGCACCGCTTTCTTGCCCGTGCCGTCCGCGCCGGTGGCGAATTCCAGCATACGCACCACTTGGCGGGCGATGTCGGCCCTGATCACCTGCTGCGGTTTTTTGGCGCCCAGCTGATCTGCAAACAGCACCGGCGCTACATATTTTCCATCATTGGCCAATACGGAAAATGCCGTTGCAAGTTGCAACGGCGTGACAGCGATACCCTGTCCGAATGCGATGTTAGCAGTTTCGACCGGCCCCCAGCGTTCGGGGGGCAAGACAATGCCGGGCGACTCTCCGCTTAATCCGGTGCCGCTCTTACTGCCGAAACCCACCTCCTGCAGCGTTTTGTAGAGCGATCCGGCGCCGATATCCAGCGCCAGCTTGGCGGCGCCGATATTGCTTGAGTGTACGAGAATTCCGGTGATATCGAGCCAGCCGGCCTTGTGATCGTCATGAATGGTGTAATCCGCCACCCGCATCGAGCCGTTTTCGCAGAATAGTCGTGAATCCGGTTGCCAGCGTCCGGAATTGAGCGCCGCAGCGATGGTGAACGGCTTCATGGTTGAGCCGGGTTCAAACACATCAGTTATCGCCCGATTGCGCCACTGGCCCGGGTGAAAATGGCGATAATTGTTGGGGTTGTATCCCGGCCAGTTGGCCATCGCCAGGATCGAACCGTCCTGCGGATGCAAAATCACCACCGAACCGCCTTTGGCATGTTGCCGGCGCACCCCTTCAGCCAGCGCCGCATAAGCAATGCTCTGAATCGAGGCGTCCAGAGTTAGCCGCAGGGCCTTGCCCGGAACCGGTTTTCGGATCCACCTGCTATCGGGCAGAGAGTGGCCTCTGGCATCGCGACGAACCTGTCGCAAGCCGGGCTCGCCGCTTAAAGCCTTATTCCATGTGCGTTCAATGCCTTCCAGGCCGCGTCCGTCCAGGCCCACAAAGCCGAGCAGGTGGCCGGTTTGCGGCCCCAGCGGCTGATAGCGCCGCCACTCCTGCTCCTGACGCACGCCGGGGATATGCAAGGCCATCACCTTGTCCGCCACCGCCGGCGGCAACTGGCGGGCGAGCCAGACAAAGCCTTTGCGCCGGCGCAGCTTGCGGCGAACCTTTTTCACCGGCAAGCCAAGCGCCGCAGCCAGATCACGGATGCGGTCAGACGGCACTTCATCGGCCATGGCCGCGATTGAAGGCACTTCGACGCTTTCCGCCAGCGTGCGCCCTTTGCGATCGAGGATCGGCCCGCGCGGCGCCATCATGGCATATTCGCGATAACGCTGTTTCTCAGCCTTGGCGCGCAAGGTGTCGGCCTGCAGCCACTGCAAATCCACCGCTCGCACAGCCAGCATCAGCAGCCCCAGCGCCAATAGTCCGGCCAGCGCCTCAATGCGCCGGCGTGCAAACAGTTGCTCGTCGCGTTTCACTGGTGGATCACCTGCATGGGCGTTGGCGGCCCCATGTGCAGTGTGGTGATGGCATAACGGCGCAAGCGCTCAGGTCGGCTCAGGCTGGCCACCTCCAGACGCAGCTTGCTCGACTCCTGACGCAGGGCCTGCTGTTCACTCTGCAGTTGCTGCATCTGCAGCGACAGATCATTGCGCACCTGAGCCAGACGAATCTGGGCTCCGGCCAGCAGAGCCAGCGTGAGCGGAATCACCATCCAAGCCTTCAGACCGCCGCGCATCATTGCAACCCGCCATGTGCAGACGGCAGGCCGCAGTAGCCTGCCTGCTTTTTCGCTTCGGCGTCGCTGAGTCGTTGCGCCACCCGCAGCATCGATGAACGACTGCGCGGATTTTTCGCCAGTTCTTCTGCATCGGCGCGCACGGGTTTTTTCTGCAGCCAGCGCATGCTCGGCCGGCGGCCGCACATGCACATCGGCATTTCCGGCGGGCAGATGCAGGCGTGCACCTGCGCCTCGATCAGATCGCGAATGCGGCGATCTTCACCGGAGTGAAATGAGATCACCGCCAACTTGCCGCCTGGCTGCAAGTGAGCCATGGCGGCCGTGATGCCGGCGTCGATCTGATCCATTTCGCCATTCACCCAGATGCGCAGAGCCTGAAAAGTGCGCGTAGCCGGATGCGTTTTTCCATGCCGCGCATGTTTCGGCGCGGCATGGAAACAGATGTTTTCCAGGTCGGCGGTGGTATGCAGGCTGTCGTTGCGAACAGCAGTGATGATGGCGGCGGCGATGCGCCTGGCATAACGCTCGTCGCCAAAGTTGCGCAGCACGTCGGTCAGTTCGCGTTCGGATACGCGCTTGAGCATGGTGCTCAGTGGTTGGCCGCTGTTGGTGTCCATGCGCATATCCAGCGGGCCGTTTTTCCTGAATGAGAACCCGCGTGCTGCATTGTCCACCTGCGGTGAAGAGACGCCGAGGTCGAATCCAATGCCGGTCACCTGATTCCAGCCCTCGTTTTCAAGCGCGGTTTCGAGCTGAGCGAAATCACTGTGTCGGATGGTGAAGCGGGAATCTTCTCGCGCCAGCGCTTCTCCCGCTGCAACAGCCTCAGGATCGCGATCGATGGCAAGCAGCCGGCCCTTTTCTGAGAGGCGGGCGAGCAGCACTCTGCTGTGGCCGCCGCGTCCGAAGGTGCAGTCCACGTAGCAGCCGTCCGGGTCGGAGAAGATGGCGTCGACAAAGGCGTCACGGAGCACCGGGATATGTGCTGCGCCATGGTCGGTTGATCGTTCGCGGGTTTCCACATCACAGGCCCAGCTCAAAATTCTGGGCCAGCAGCAGATCCGCTTCGAGTTGCTTATCCCAACTGCTTTTATCCCATATCTCGAAGGTCTCGCCGGCGCCGGCGAACTGCACGGCGCGGCTGAGCGAGGCGTAATCACGCAGGGCCGGGGAGAGGAGCACCCGGCCCTGGCGATCCGGCGCATATTCCTGTGCGGAGCTGATCACAATGCGCTTGAATGCGCGCAACTGCTCGCTCGGCGGCGTGGCGCTGATACGTTTCTGCAGGCGCTTCCATTCACGTTTGGGGTAGGCCACCAGACAACGGGAATGAGGCGTGCGGGTGATGATGATCTGAGGCTCGGCATGGCATGTTTTCAACACATCACGGAACGATGCAGGGATGCTCACGCGCCCCTTGTCATCCATGTTGTTGCTGAACTCGCCCTGAAACATCTGTCGCCAGCCCTCCCGCTTGCGTGGCGTGGCACTTCTACCCACTATTACCCACTAAACCCCAATAGTGGCCACCTGACCACCCTTGTCAACCCCACTTTTCAACTATTTTATCAGCATGAGACATTCCGGCACGCTAATTCCTTATGGTTTATCGCGTTTAACACCAGTGGGGGAATGTGGGATGTATCAATACAATATCGCCCGAAATGATCAGAAGCGCACGGATAGTGATGCAGAAATGCCTTTAGCGAATCAGAATATTGGCGCCTGTGCCGTATTTCGGATCGGCGTCCGGGTCGCTGATCAGCAGCGTGCTGGCGCCGCGCTGGCTGGCGTCGGCGTTGGCGTCGGTGAACAGCAAATTCGATGCATGGCCTGCCGGCGTGACGACATCCAGAGCGGCCGTTTCAGCGACGCCGATCTGCATGGTCTGCATATCATATCGCACATTGGCCGGATTGCCGTTGATAAACACGCGATCCCAGATGCCGCCGCGCACATGAAATGCGACGGGCATATTAATGTTGGCGTTGAGGAAGTAGATGCGCACCCGTTCGCCGGGTCTGGCCATTAGCACGCGATCGCTGTCTGAGTCGTGCAGCGGATCATATCTGAAGGCGCGGCCGTTGATCAGGCTGCGATTCCAGCCGATGTTGCGAATCATGTTCTGATAATTTTTTGCATCGGGAAACAGCTGCGACTGCCTGTTCTTCTTCGGGTTCGTAAAGCTGACATGGATCGTATCGCCAACCGTGGCGCGCACAACCGGGCCGGGCATCGCACCGTTATAGGTCCAGGAGGGGTAGCGCTCTCCCTGATTGGAAACAACGCTATGCCCCTCAATAACAACGAATGGGACATGCACATCGCCGGCATGGGCCGGAACAGCCATCAACAGGTCTGCACAAAGCATCGCTATGCAAAAAATCAGATATCCGTAGGGATTATTTTGAGTTGGGTTGTATGGATGAGACACGTATTTAAATGGCGTGCGCAGCGCAGCCGATGCAATCAGAACAATAAACCAACATGACCATCACCCTACTGTTTTAATCCACCCGTGCAATAACAAAGAGGGGGCTGACGCCCCCTCTTTAACACCCTTTTTTCGGGCTATTATCGAACGATATAATTTCCGTTTCTGCCAAGTTTGGGGTCGGCGTCGTCGGAGTTGAGCAGCACGGTAATGGCGCCGCGCAGGGCTGCGCCCATGGTGTGATCGACAATAGCATTGGCCGTTGTTTTACCTTTCGGCGAGACAATGTCGAAGATGGAGGCCGATGCCACCGGCATGCCCCATGTCTGGATATCATACAGCGCATTTTTCGGACTGCCGTTGAGATAGACGCGATCCCAGATGCCGGCGATCGGATGGAATGCTACGGGCATATTGATGTTGGCGTTGACAAAGTAGATGCGCACGCGCTCACCCGGTTTGGAGACCAGAATCCGCTTCATGGAGGCTTTGGGGTCGTGGACAGGATCGTAATTGAATATCTTGCCATTGATCAGACTACCTGCCCAGCCGCGATTCTCAATCATCGCCTTGGCATCATCAGCATTGGGGAAATACTGCCCCTGGATCAGCACATATTCACGGTCAGGCTTGGGGAACTTCTTGGAGTAGCCGCCTTTCGGATCGATAATAATCGCGCCATACATGCCGCGTGCAATATGCTGCGCCATCGGAGACGCCCCGCAGTGATACATATACACGCCGGCACGTTTGGGAATAAATTTGAACTTCTTGGTGTGGCCCGGTTTGACCGGGGCGAACTCATCCAGCACATTCACTTCAGCAGCATGAAAGTCGATGGAGTGCGAGTTCTTGTTGGTCTTGGGGTTGATCAGCGTAAAGTCCACCGTATCGCCCACCCTCGCACGCACCACAGGCCCCGGAATGGTGCCGTTGTATGTCCAGGCTGCATATTTTGTGCCTTTATTGTCAATGGTCAGGGTGGTCTCCTCCGCAGTGAATGTCACCTTCACTGTTTTGGCCTGAACCGCCGATACGCTTACCCCTGCGACCATGGCAATTGTTGCACATGAAAGCAGGCTTGCTTTGAATAGTTTCATAGACTATTTCCTCCTCTTTTTTTGATACAAGCAGCGCCACGATAAGACTCCTGGCGAATCAACCTCCGTGTTTACACTTGCATAAGGTACGGAGATATTTGACGAGATCGTGGATCTCGTTATCGGTGAAGGTGCTGCCCCACGGGGGCATCAGAACGGATTTGCTAATGGACAACCCGCCCTCTTTGATCACCTTGAATATTTCATCATCACTGCGCCCGCCCATGGCCTTGGCATCGGTATGATCCCTGGGCTGCACAGACATATCCCTGATATTCACGCCCATGCCGTCGCCCCGCATGCCATGGCACTGAATGCAGTAGGTGTGATAGTTGTCGCTGGCTGATTCAGCCATAGCCAGCGAAGGCGCAAGCGCCAGTAACAGCGGCAGCGCTGCAACAACTTTATTGTTCATCGCTAAAATCCTCTTTGGACAGGTCAATCAGATAATTCACCAGTTGTTGAATATTATCCGCCGGCACATGTTTATTGGGCATCCAGATTTTCGGGTCCCACGCCTGCGGGTTTTTGATATAGCTGAGCATGAACGGTGCTTGCAGACGTTTGCCGGCGGTGTACGCCTCAGGGCCGGACATGCCGCCAAAACCCGGTTCGATCTGATGGCAGGCCATGCAGCCGTAAATTTTATCAAACATCATTTCGCCGATGGGAGAAGGCGCCGGCGTCAGTTTCTCACTGGCAACCAGGTTGCTGTGCGCCTTCAGTGTCATCAATGCATCGGCGACGGCCATGGCATCAGCCTTGTTCAAGCGCAGATGCGGCTTCAGGGTGGATTCATCCACGACATCGTGCTTCGGCCCCGGCTTGATGTGATCACGATAAAACATGCCTGCCGGACGAATGCGTACGGGTTTCTGGAGCCATGTCACCAGCCAGTCGTGCCGATACTTGTTGCCGGCATAAAACAGATCCGGCCCTTTGCGTTGCCACAGCGCTTTCAAGCTTGTCGGCGCCGGTCCCTTCAGGTTGTGACAAGTAGCGCAACGCGATGTCAGGATGGATAATCCATCCTCCCCGGCATATGCCTGAGGGGAGAGGAGGCAGGTCATGCCGAAGAGGATGGATAAGAACAGCCGCGTATTCACAGTTTAGTCCTTCCTGTGATGGCGGCGATGGTGTTTGCGCTTGATCGCCTGCCCCTTAAACACGGCCTGATCGAATTTGCCATAGCCCTTCTTCAGTGACTCGGCATAGAAAAAGTCGGGCTGATATTTCACATCTTTCCATGCATACCAGTCATCCTTGGGGTTGTCGGCGTATTCGATCACCGTCACAGCGCCGCCGGGAAACTTGCCGTTGTTGGTGGACTGGTAATCGATATGATCGTGGAAGATAAAGCGGCCCGAATTATCCATGTTGATAAACACATCGTTATGGGAGCCCGGAATAATCAACTGGGTATCGACATAATAGGGGTTTTTGATCGGCAGGCCATCCTTGAATGCCACCAGCATATCGTGACCATGACTGTGCATGGCATGCATGGTGTTGCCGGCGCCGATAAAGCGCACGCGCACGAAGTCGCCGTGTTTGACCCTGAGCGGCTGATCCAGCGGGAATGAGCGGCCGTTGATGGAGAAATAGTTGCGCTTGTCGTTGGGGCCGGCGCCGGTGCCGTATTTATCGGCGGCTTCGGATTCCCAGCTGCTCATCATCATGATGATATCCTTGGTCACCTTCTTCTCCAGCGCAGTCGGCTTTTTCGGATCGACAACAATCGGGCCCCACATGCCGCGAATGCCGGTGTGCTCGTTGGCGTTGACATGGCAGTGATACCACATGGTGCCGGGTTTTTCGGCCACCCAGTGATAGGTAAATGTGTCGCCGGGCTTGATGCCGGGACCGGGCTGGGTGATGCCCGGCACGCCGTCGTTATTCCAGTTCTTGTGCTGATAAAATCCGTGCCAGTGGATGGTGTGGGGCAGGGTGGTGTGGTTGGTGACATGCACGCTGACATCATCGCCTTGCCGAACATGAATCAACGGCCCCGGCACCTGGCCATCGAAGCCGAACACTTTATATTTTAAATCCGGGGCCACCTGAATCGTCACCTCGTCAATAGTCATGCTGATATCATAATGTTTGGCCCATGCCGATGTCGCGGTCGTCAACGCCACGCATAAAGAAAGCAACAGAAACGCAGGTCGGTTCAGGCGCCGTTTCATACCATGTACTATCATATACCCTCCTCTTGGACTGTGCGGCCTACAGGCGTAAGCAGGTTGTTGACATGCTTGTTGCAGCGCCGCTTTTAAAGATATAAAAAATCTATATCTTACTCTAAAGGTGCATAATGAGAATATGTTTTGGCTTGTCAAGCATCTATTTTATACAGATGCAATTGAACCTTGGTTTCCACGCGTCAGTTCATAGGATGCGAGCATGATCATACAATCCGGTTCATCACACATTCTCACCCTGCAGGGCGGCGATGCGCTCTCCCCGTTTCGTACGGCCAAGCTGGCCGCAGCCATGCAGCGGATCGGCGTCGCGCCAACAGCTATCGATGCCAGCTATATCCATATTGCCGAAGTCGCCAGCAACTGGGCTGAGGCCGCCAGCGAGCGACTGGCGCGTCTGCTGAATCATCCCTTCCGGCTGTTTGAGCAGCCGCAGGCCGATGCGTTGTTTCTCGTCGTGCCGCGTATTGGCACCATCAGTCCATGGTCGTCCAAGGCGACCGATATTGCCGCACTGTGCGGTCTGGGCAGTCTGCTCCGGCTGGAGCGCGGCATCGCTTACCGGATCGGCGGCGTGGAACAGGGTCAACATGCCGCCATCGCTGCGCTGCTGCATGATCGTATGACCGAAACCGTGCTCTCTGGCGTGGATGAACTGGCCCGCCTGTTCGAGCACCATGCGCCCGCGCCGCTGGTTACGGTGGATATTCTCGGCGGCGGCCGTCCGGCGCTGGAGCGCGCCAATCGCGATATGGGGCTGGCGCTGGCCTCCGATGAGATCGATTACCTGCTGGAAAATTTTCTGGCCATGGGGCGCAATCCATCCGATGCCGAACTGATGATGTTCGCGCAGGCCAATTCCGAGCACTGCCGCCACAAGATATTCAACGCCGAGTGGATCATCGATGGCGATAAACAGCCGCATTCGCTGTTCGCCATGATCCGCAACACGCACCAATTGAATCCCGCCGGCACGCTGGTGGCCTATGCGGACAATTCGTCTGTGATCGAAGGCGGGGCGAGCAAGCGCTTTTACGCCGACGCCGATGGACGATATCGCAACCACGACGATGATGTGCATATCCTGATGAAGGTGGAAACCCACAACCACCCCACCGCCATCGCGCCGTTTCCTGGCGCGGCGACCGGTTCCGGCGGAGAGATTCGTGATGAAGGGGCGACCGGCGTCGGTTCCAAACCCAAAGCCGGGCTGTGCGGTTTTTCCGTCTCCAACCTGCGTATCCCCGATTTCGAGCAGCCGTGGGAGTGCGATTACGGCAAGCCCGGGCGCATCGTTTCGGCGCTGGATATTATGCTTGAAGGGCCGATTGGCGCCGCCGCCTTCAACAATGAGTTCGGTCGCCCCAATCTGGCCGGTTATTTTCGCACCTATGAACAGAATGTGAGCCCGCAGGGCGAGCCGCTCGAACTGCGAGGCTACCATAAGCCGATCATGATCGCCGGCGGCGTCGGCAATATCGATGCACGCCATGTGTATAAAAAAACGGTGCCGCCGGGCAGCCTGATTATTCAACTCGGTGGTCCGGCCATGCTGATCGGCCTCGGCGGCGGTGCGGCTTCCAGTATGGATACAGGCGCCAACGCCGCATCGCTCGATTTCGATTCGGTGCAGCGAGGCAATCCGGAGATGGAGCGTCGCTGTCAGGAGGTGCTCGATCGCTGCTGGCAGATGGGCGACGCCAACCCGATTCTGTTTATCCACGATATCGGCGCCGGCGGGCTCTCCAACGCCGTGCCGGAACTGATCGACGATGCCGGCCGTGGCGGCTGGGTGGATCTGCGCGCCGTTCACAACATGGAGCCGGGCATGAGCCCGATGCAGATCTGGTGCAATGAGGCGCAGGAGCGCTACATGCTGGCCATCGCACCGGAATCACGCGCCCTGTTCACCGATATTTGCCAGCGCGAGCGCTGCCTGTTTGCCGTACTCGGCGAAGCCACCGAACAGCGCGATCTGGTCGTTCACGATCCGGAGTTCGACAGCCGGCCGGTCGATCTGCCGCTCGATATCCTGCTTGGAAAACCGCCGAAAATGCGTCGGGATGTCAACCGTGTTGAGTCAGCCGGCGTGGCGCTCGATACGGCCGCAATCGACCTGAGCGAAGCGATCGAACGGGTATTGCGATTGCCCGCAGTGGCCGGCAAGGAGTTTCTGATCACCATCGGCGATCGCTCGGTGACCGGTTTGGTGGCGCGCGATCAGATGGTCGGGCGCTGGCAGGTGCCGGTGGCCGATGTCGCTGTCACCAGCAGCGATTACAGCAACAACAGCGGCGAAGCGATGAGCATGGGCGAACGCACGCCGATCGCCGTGCTCAATGCGGCAGCTTCCGGCCGCATGGCCATCGGCGAAGCGCTGACCAATATTGCCGCCGCTTCGATTGCCAACATCGGCGATGTCAAACTCTCGGCCAACTGGATGGCGGCCTGCGGCCACGATGGCGAAGATGCGCGGCTGTATGACACCGTGAAAGCTGTCGGCATGGAGTTGTGTCCGGCGCTCGGTATCTCCATTCCGGTCGGCAAGGATTCGCTGTCGATGAAATCGGTGTGGCAACAGCCTTGTGGAGATCGGGAAGAGAGGCGGGAGATGATTTCCCCGCTGTCTCTGATTATCTCCGCCTTTGCACCGGTGGCGGATATTCGCAACACGCTGACGCCGGAATTGAAACTGGACCGGGGCGACACCGAACTGCTGCTGATCGATCTGGGCGAGGGGAAAAACCGGCTCGGCGGTTCGGCGCTGGCGCAGGTTTATGGCGTCACCGGCGAAGCCGCGCCCGATGTCGATAATGCTGCGCTGCTCAAGGCGTTTTTTGCAACGATGCAGCAGCTTAATCGCGACGGCAAGCTGCTGGCTTATCACGATCGCTCCGATGGCGGCCTGTTCGCCACGCTGGCCGAAATGGCCTTCGCCGCCCGCTGCGGATTGCAGATCGATCTGGCTGGCGCAGATGACATATTAGCCGCTCTGTTCAATGAAGAGCTCGGCGCTGTCATTCAAATCCGTGTGCAAGATTCTGAAAGTGTTCTGTCCCAACTGGACGATGCCGGGCTATCTCATATTGCACATGTTATTGGCCGCCCCACCCATGATCGCCAGATCACGATTTCAAACAGGGGCATCTCCCTGTTTGAAACGCACGTGCAGGATCTGCAGCAGATCTGGGCCGAAACAAGCTTTCGCATGCAGTCGCTGCGCGATCATCCCGATTGCGCCCGCGAAGCCTTCGACGCCATTGCCGATCGCACCGATCCCGGCCTCTTCGCCGAGCTCACTTTCGATCCGGATGACGATATCACCGCGCCGTTTGTACACTGCGCACGCCCGAAAATGGCCGTGCTGCGCGAGCAGGGCGTCAACGGGCAGGTCGAGATGGCCGCCGCCTTCGATCGCGCCGGCTTCGATTGTAGCGATGTGCATATGTCCGACATTATCGAAGGCCGTATCACGCTGGCCGATTTCAGGGGGGTCGTCGCCTGCGGCGGCTTCTCCTTCGGCGATGTGCTGGGGGCAGGTCGTGGCTGGGCCTCGTCGATCATGTTCAACGCCCGCGCCCGCGATCAGTTCGATGCCTTCTTCCACCGCAACGACAGTTTCGCTCTGGGTGTTTGCAACGGCTGCCAGATGATGAGCGCCCTGAAATCGATCATTCCCGGCGCAGCGCACTGGCCGAGCTTCGAGCGCAACCGTTCAGAACAGTTTGAAGCACGCCTGCTGCAGGTGGAGGTGCTCGATTCGCCTTCCATTTTTCTCGCCGGCATGGCCGGCTCCAAACTGCCGCTGGCGGTCGCCCACGGCGAAGGCCGCGCCCGGTTCGATTCGCCCGAGCAGCAGGCCAATGCCACTGCCGCCCTGC
>JALUYG010000013.1 GCA_027013105.1 Mariprofundus sp. | reverse complement strand
CGCATTTCACCAGCACATTCCACTTTGACGAAACTGTGAAATCCGCGATGATTCACAACATGAGTCGCCCTGCTATCGCCCGCATCAACCTCAACCATCTGCAGCACAATTATCGCCTGCTGCAGCGACGCGCCGGCCATTCGGAGATCATGGCGGTCGTCAAAGCCGACGCTTATGGGCATGGCCTGGATCTGGTTGCACCCGCCCTGTTCGCTGCCGGCTGCCGCCATTTCGGCGTCACCGATGCTGTTGAGGGCTGTTTCCTGCGTCAACTGCTCGACAGCGAAGAGAGCGTGGAAATCACACTGCTATCAGGTATTTTCGATACTGAAGACGCCAGACTGGCAGCGCAACATCGGCTTACTCCGGCCATTACTGAATCCGCTCAGCTCAAGTTACTGCAGCAGGCTGATTTCCATGCGCAGGCCTGGATCAAAGTGGATAGCGGCATGCATCGACTCGGTTCCAATGATCCGGCTGCGCTGCGCAGCCAATGCAATAAACAGGGCATCAAAGTGCGTGGCATTATGTCGCATCTGGCCTGCGCCGACATGCCGGAGCATCCGCTAAACCGCCGGCAACTTGTCGCATTCCAAAACCTGCGAAACCAGGCTGGCGCCGACCTGCCCGCCTCGCTGCTTAACAGCGCCGGCATGGTCATGATGCCGGAACATGGGATGGATATGGTACGGCCGGGCGTCGCCCTGTATGGATCCGAGCCGGTTGCAGACCAACCGCTTGGGTTAAAGCCCGTCATGCAACTTACCGGAGCAGTCATGCAGATACGTGAAATCCCGGCCGGCGCGCAAGTTTCCTACGGCGCCACATTCTGCGCTGATCGCGCCATGCGCATCGCCGTCGTCAGTCTGGGCTATGGCGATGGTTTGCCGCGCGCCCTGGGCAACCGCGGCGAGGCTTTTTTCGAAGGCCATAAACTGCCTGTCGTCGGACGCGTCTGTATGGACTATACTATGCTGGATGTAACAGATATCGATATTCATCCGGGAGATGCCGTGGAGTTCTGGGGCGATCACATTCCGGCTGCTGACGTGGCCCGATCACTCGATACGATCAGCTATACGCTGTTCACCGGCGTTAACCGGCGCGTGCAACGCATGGCGGCGTAGAGCGGGCGATGTATTTTCTGGAAGCCATCGGCGACGCCGTACAGCGACTGGCCTACGCCCTCGGCCTGTATCCGCTACTGGCCGGCAAGGTGATCGTACGGCTACGTAAACCTCCATGGTTTTTTCCTCTGATTATTGAGCAGTGCGAAATGGTCGGCGTGCAGTCGCTGCCGGTTGTGCTGTTAACAGCCGTCTTTACCGGCATGGTGCTGGCGTTGCAGTCCTGGGTGGCTTTTCACCGCTTCGGCGCCGAAAGCATGATCGCCACCATCGTCTCGCTATCCATGCTGCGCGAACTGGGGCCGGTGCTGGTCGGGCTGATGGTGGCCGGCCGGGTCGGCGCCTCATTTGCCGCAGAACTGGGCGCCATGCGCGTCTCCGAACAGATTGATGCGCTGTGGACGCTCTCCACCGATCCGGTTCGTTATCTGGTCATACCGCGCGTATTGGCGGCCATGCTGATGATGCCGCTGCTGGTGCTGCTGGCCGATGCTATCGGCATGGCCGGCGGCTACGTGATCAGCGTCTACGCACTGGATCAAAATCCGCACACCTATATCACCAACTCCTACGACTATCTGGAACTGATCGATCTCTATTCCGGTCTGTTCAAAGCCATGGTATTCGGCACGATTATCGGCCTGGTCAGCTGCGCCGAAGGCTACTATTGCGCCGGCGGCGCCGGCGGCGTCGGCAAGGCGACAACGCGTGCGGTCGTGGTCAGCGCCATGTCCATTCTGATCGCCGACTACATTCTCACCGCCTGGATCTTCAAATGAGCCCGGAGAAGACGAGCGCAAAGCAACCGGCCGGCATCATCTCCCTGCAGGGGGTGCATAAATCGTTTAAGGGGCGCAAGGTGCTCGATAATATCAATATGGATATCATGCCCGGCGAATCCCATATTGTGATCGGCCTTTCCGGAGCCGGGAAAAGCGTGCTGTTCAAATGCATTCTGGGCCTGCTCAGGCCCGATCGCGGCGCGATTCTGATCAACGGTGAAGAGTGGTTCACCCTGCCCATTGAAGAAAAGCTGCAACGCATGAGCTGCGTCGGCGTACTGTTTCAGGGCGCCGCCCTGTTCGATTCACTGCCGGTATGGGAAAATGTCGCTTTTGTGCTGCGTCGTCAGGGCATGAACAAACCGGAAGCGCGCGAGCGCGCAGCCGAGGTGCTGGAGTGGGTCGGCTTGCCGGACATCTGTGATAAAATGCCGGCCGAACTCTCCGGCGGCATGAAAAAACGGGTCGGCATGGCCCGCGCCATCTGCCATCGGCCAGATATTATCTTTTACGATGAACCGCTGGCCGGGCTAGACCCCGTCATGTCCGATGTGATTACCACCTTGATGAAACGACTGCATGAGCGTATGAATGTCACCTCGCTAACCATCGCCCACAGCATGAAACTGGTGCGCGAATTCAGCGACCGGGTCAGCATGCTCTACGAAGGCAGGATTTATCAGCAGATGGCCCGCCATGATATTGACTCCAGCCATGATCCGGTATTCAAACAATTCATCGAAGGCAGAGCGGATGGCCCTATTCAGTTCACATTCTCAGGCTCTGACCACGGTAAGGAGGCGACATGAACCCACAAGCACGGCTCGGAGCCTTTGTCCTGATTGCGATTGCGCTATTCGCCCTGTTCAGCAGTAAAATCGGCGGATTCCAGTGGAGCAGCCCGGAAGGCTCCAGCATTGATGTGCTCTTTTCGGATGCCGCCGGCATCTCGGTGCAGACGCCGGTGCTGATGGCCGGCGTACAGATCGGCGAAGTCGCCGCCATCAGCCTGAAAAACAACCAGGCGCTGGTAAGCCTGCGCATTCAGCCTGGCATCAACCTGCCCGCCTCCACTCGCGCCCACATTGCCGGCGGCGGTCTGGTCGGCGAAAAATATATCGCTCTACACGCCACCGCCGGCGACAAACGGCCGCTAACCAGGGCGGTTATCCCCTCATCTTCCGGCGGCAATTTCCGCGACATGATCAGTCGGGCGGCCGGCCTGACCGATGACGCCTCGCGCTTTTTCGGCAAGGCGGAACGTATTACCGACAAACTCAGCGACATCATCGATGCAAATCGCACAGATATTCGCAGCACCACGCATGGCCTGGCCCGCCTCATCGAAGAGAACCGGCCGGATATCCGCAGCACTACGCACAACCTCTCCGGCATGGTCAGGGATAATCGCAAACGTGTAGACAAGCTGATGCGCACATTGCCCAAAACGGCCGACGCCGGCCGGAACTTTTTCACTGAAGGGGCGGCCACCATGCGCGATCTGCATGAAGTGATCATCGACAACCGGGAAAACCTCTATCGCACCCTGTTCGAACTGCGGATAGCGGCGGAGAATCTGGAAGCATTTTCCGATGATATTCGCCGTAATCCGTGGAAAATACTAAAAGAGAAACCGGAGGTCAAAGCCGATAAACGCGCCAGGGCGCGGCGCATGGAAGAGATGCTGATGACCACGGGCAGAATGGGCCTCGCCCCGGCGGCAAAATAACTCATGCAGGCCCGTTGTTGGCCTCAAACGAGCCGCCTCCTGCGCCGCATGGCTGCCGCCCTAGTGCTGGCGCTCGTCTGCCCGGCCAGCAGTGCTGTTGCCACAACCTATTTTCATCAAGCACTGCAACTGATTGAGCGGGGGCAGACGCCTGAGGCGCGCAGGGCGTTGCGCGCGGAACTGAGAATACGTCCCCGCAATTTCGATGCGCGTTACGATCTGGCCGTACTGCTGGAAGAGATCGGCCACATTGATCAAGCGCAGGCGCTGTATGAAAAAAACCTGAGCATGGCATGGCATCTGCCCAGTCTGGTCAACCTGGCCGCGCTGCTAACGCGTCGGGGCAGGCCGAAACAGGCGCGTCGCTGGCTGGAGAAGGGCGCAAAAAAAATGCGCAGCGAATCAGCCCCATGGTACCTGCTGGCAGCCATGTCGGAAAAAGACGGGGATGTCGCCGCCGCTGCAATTCAATACCGCAAAGCGGTCAAAGCCGACCGTAAAAACGGCTTTGCCTGGCTGCGCCTGGCGGAATTTCAGGCCCGCCATCAACTGGCCGACAAGGGCGTCGCTGCGGCCAAAAAAGCGATTCGGCTACTACCCGACTGCGCGCCCTGCTGGCGCAGTTATGGCGATATTATGCGGGCGAATGGGCGCAATCAAAAAGCCTTGGACGCCTATCAGCGCAGTCTGGCCATTCACCCCGATGCCCGCACACGGCAGCAGCTGATCACGCAGCTACGCCGCCTGGGCCAGCATCAGCGCGCCGAACGCATGCAACAGGCCCTCAATGCATGGCGCAAGCATCACAGCACGTCAGATCAGCATTAAAACAAAGGAATCTCACTGGCAGATCAAATGCAGCATCAATCGCCTTACTTAAATCACCTAGCTGCACAATAGTTGCATGGGCGATAAAAAAGGACCTAGCATTTCTGCTAAGTCCTTGTTTTTATGGCGCTCCCTGAGCGATTCGAACGCCCGGCCTTCTGATTCGTAGTCAGATGCTCTATCCAGCTGAGCTAAGGGAGCCTGTTGTCACCTCTTTCGAAGCGGGCCGAAGGG
>JALUYG010000012.1 GCA_027013105.1 Mariprofundus sp. | reverse complement strand
TCATCACCAGCGTATCGGCGGCATGATGGCATGCCGGCCGCATCGCTTCGATATCCTGCGCTGATTTGATTGTAACCATGCCTGCTCCTCGCTCGAAAAGAGCCCGCATTCTGGCCGAATATTCCGGTCAGGTCATGAATTGATTCACGACGAGATGTTCACCGACAGCAAACTAGGCCTGGATCGGGAATTTCCCTTCTTTCTTGTCTGTGCCGATATGAAGGAATACCGTTCCATCCATGGTTGAACAAAGCAATTAGCAGCCAAAGGGGGTGGGGTAGCATGTCGAGCAAGAAGAAAGCGGAGTTTGTGAAGTGGTTCGGACCGCTTCTTGACGCACTGCGTGACCTCGGCGATTCCGGGAGGCCGCGAGAAGTATCCAGCCGTATTGCCAGGAACCTAAATCTACCTGATGAAGTTCTGGATGAAACGCTCAAGTCAGGAGGAGGCAAATTCCATAACCAGGTTGCTTGGGCTCGTCAGTATTTGGTCTGGGAAGGATTCCTCGACTCTTCCAGGTACGGAACATGGACGCTTACAGAAAAAGGCCGTAATACTCATTTGTCGGAAGTTGAGGCGAGGGAAATCTTCAAGAAGTGGGTTGCCATCCACGCTGAAAACCGAAAGCAAAAGGCAGTGGAAGAACAGAGTGTACTCGATGAAGAAACCTCCGCACCAGATACGCCATCGGCTGATGAGAAATTAAACTTAATCGGCGTTCTCAGATCGCTTAGTCCCATCGGTTTTGAAAAGGTGTGCCGAGAGTTACTACGTGAATCAGGCTTTGAAAATGTTGAAATCACCGGCGGTTCAGCCGACGGTGGAATTGACGGCTTCGGCACTTTAGAAATCAATCCTTTCGTTAGCTTCAAAGTCCTGTTTCAGTGCAAACGGTATGCCGAAGGAAATTTGGTCGGCCGCTCTCAGGTCGGTGACTTCCGAAATGCAATGATTGGACGGGCAGAAAAAGGAATTATTATTACCACCTCGGCATTCACCAACGCTGCTGTTCTTGAAGCAAATCGCGAGGGTGCCCCGCAAGTAGAATTAGTGGACGGTGTCAAATTGGTAGAAATGTTTCAGCGGGTCGAGCTTGGTCTGAAGAAGCGGGCAGTATATGACGTTGATCCAAGCTATTTCGAGAAGTTTAAATCATGACTGCTAATAAAGCGCTCGTTCGAAAGCAAACTACGCCGCGCTCATGGCGTAGACGTTAGCTGCATGAAGACGCATGGATAAATATCCTGAAATCAAAGTAACCAGAAAGACCGGAGGTGAGAAGTTCCATTCAAATGGAAAGCCGTTAGGCTATGACTTGCTTTCTTTCTGGCAGTGGTCTGCCTCGGATCTTACCGGTAATGCTATGAGGGGTATCCTTGCCGAATATATCGTTGCCACAGCAGTAGGTAAGGCCAACGCTAGCCGAACCGAATGGGATGCTTTCGATATTGAAACAAATGAAGGCATAAAAGTTGAGGTCAAGTCTGGAGCGTACATTCAAAGCTGGTCTCAAAAGAAATTATCAACAATCCAATTTGGCATTCGTCCAACAAAAGGTTGGGATTCCAAAACCAACAGTTACTCATCAGAATTTGCGAGGCAATCTGATGTATATGTTTTCTGTGTCCTTCAGCACAAAGACCAGGGAACCATTGATACTCTAAATATGAGTCAGTGGCAATTTTATGTTTTGGCAACCAGTCAGCTCAACCAAGCGGTTAGGGGCCAGAAAACAATAACCATGAGTAGTCTTAATAAACTGAATCCAATCGCAGTGCAATACGGAGAGCTGTATGCATCAATCAAACAAGCAGCTGCCAAATAGTTCCGGCTGACGCGCCAAAGGCGCGTGCCGCTTCTTCTCTTCTCAAAAATAACGAACTTTGAGAACATCTTATCAGGTACGCGACGTTTGGGCATGTTTATGCGACAAAATAAAAATATAGTTTAGTGGCGCAATTCATGGGATCGCGCCACTAAGAATGCTGATTTGGGCGTAATAAGTGGTTTTAGTGGCGCAATTCATATAATTGCGCCAGAATACCTTGGTTATGGCCAGAAAGATTCCACAAGATGAACTTGATGCTGTCTTCAAGTCGGTAAGCAGTTTCTCTGATGGGGCTTCTCTTGATGAGATAAGAGGAGCGCTCACCATTGAGCTTCCGAGACGCACCTTGCAGCGACGGTTGGCACGCCTCGTTTGCGGACAGGGCGAAGGAGCGGGGGCTGCATGACATTCTGCGTGTCGGCACATCGGCCGGCGGTGCACGCGCCAAGGCGGTGATTGCCTGGAACCGGTCAACGAATGAGGTTCGATCCGGCCAGATACCGGCAGGGGAGGGTTTTGAGTACTGGTTGCTTAAGTTTGACGGGGTGAAGGGTAATCGGGACAAGGAGCTCGAAGATCCGCAAGGTTACGGGGCGATTGAATACGCCTATTACAGGATGGCAAAGGACTGCGGTATCGATATCAGCGAGTGCCGGCTGTTTGAGGAAAACGGCAGACGCCATTTTATGACGCGGCGTTTTGATCGTCTGGTCAGTGGTGAGAAACTGCATATGCAATCGCTTTGCGCGCTGGCCCATTTTGATTTCAATTTGGCGGGAGGCTACAGCTACGAGCAGGCGCTGCAGGTGATCAGGCAACTGGGCTTGCCGATGCGCGCCATCGAGGAACAGTTTCGCCGTATGGCATTCAATATTATCGCCCGCAATCAGGATGATCATGTCAAGAATATTGCATTTCTGATGGATAAATCCGGCACATGGTCGCTTTCTCCGGCCTTTGATATGACCTACAGTTTTAATCCGGCAGGCGACTGGACAGCCAGTCATCAGATGAGCATGAATGGAAAAAGAGATGATTTCACCATGGATGATTTCAATGCCTGTGCGAAAGTCGTGTCGATGAAACGCGGTAGAGCCGAGGCGATTGTGAACGAGGTACGGGAAGTTGTATCCCGTTGGCAAGATTATGCTGAAGAGGCGGGGATTCCGGTTGTGGTGCAGAATCAGATTCAGCGGACGCTGCGGGTGAAGTAGGCGTTTGTTTCAAAATGCTGCTGTTTTTCTCCGTGCCCTTCGTGCTCTTCGTGGTGAAAGGACAATGTTTTTGGAGGTGAAAAAATGCGGGTATATCTGGTGCAACACGGGTTGGCGAAGGATAAGAGCGAAGATTCAGCACGGCCGTTATCGGATCAGGGCAGGGAGGATGTGACGCGCTGCGCCGGTTTTTTGAGTCTGTTCGAGAAGCCTAAGCCAGTGAAAATCGTGCACAGCGGCAAATTGCGGGCGGCGCAGACTGCCGAGATGTTTGCCGAGGCGTGGGGCGGAATCCCGGTTGAACAGACGCTGGATCTCGCGCCGAACGATGATCCGTCCGTCTGGTCGGCGCATCTGGCCTCGATGAATGAGGATGTGATGCTGGTCGGGCATCTTCCGTATATGCAGCGGTTGGCCGGTCTGCTGATTTGCGGCGACCCGCAGCGCGAAGCGGTGCGCTTCCGCAACGGCGGCGTCGTTTGCATGGAAAAAGGAGAATCCGGCTGGTCGATCCTGTGGCAGATCAACCCCACCCTGTTCTATGGGGAATCTGTTTAATCCGACGCATGCCAGCATTGTTGTTTGTCCTGTCACTTCACATATTGTGAATGCGCCGCTGTTTCGTATTGACCTTCCATGCCGTAGCAAAACAGGACTGGAGAAAGTTTCTCAGGTGATGGTGGATAAGCTGACTGCAATCCGAGCTGATAGAATCAAAAATTGTATCGGAGCCCTGAATATCAAACAACGAAAGGAACTTGATAAGGCTGTGAAGCTCTGGCTTGGCCTGTAATCAAGCCTTTATTGCATCCCTGTTTCCTTGTTGCCGCTTCACTATTGAGGATTCTGCCTTCACTATTCATCGCCTAGATTTGATCTCGGGAGGCGAAGCGGATGAGTCCAGTCGTGATGGCGGTTACCGTACTCTGTTTCTATATGCTGTTTTATCGCTTTTACGCCAGAGGCGTGCTGGCGAAAAAAATCTTTGAGCTGGATGATAGTTTGCCGACGCCGGCGCACGTCATGCGCGACGATGTCGATTATATTCCGACCAACAAATATGTGCTGTTTGGTCACCATTTTGCCTCCATTGCCGGGCTGGCGCCGATGCTGGGGCCGGCGATAGCTGTGATCTGGGGCTGGGTGCCGGCGCTGTGCTGGGTGGTGTTTGGCACGCTGCTGGTCGGCGCCGTGCACGATTTTTCGGCGCTTGTGCTCTCCATCCGCCATCGCGGTCAGAGCGTCGGTACGATTGCCCATGATGTGATTAGTCCGCGCACGCGTTTGCTGTTCCTGTTGGTGATATTCTTCCTTGTGGCGCTGGCCATGGGCGTCTTTGTGCTGGTAATTTCCGGCCTCTTCGCCGCCCCCGATGCGGCCCATATTCCGGCGACAGCGCATCCTGAAGCGGTATTTCCGACCTATTCGCTGATGCTGATCGCCATGGTGATCGGTTTTCTGGTCTATAAAAAGAGTATGCCGTTGTGGCCGATGATTGCGCTGGGATTCGTGCTGATGCTGATCACCACGCGCATCGGGCTGGATATGCCGATCACCGGCATTTCAGCCAGCGGCTGGACATGGTCGCTGCTGATTTACGCCTTTATCGCCAGCGTATTACCGGTCTGGCTGCTGCTGCAACCGCGCGATTTTCTCAATTCGCTGCTGCTCTAT
>JALUYG010000011.1 GCA_027013105.1 Mariprofundus sp. | reverse complement strand
CGGACTACTCATGCAGTTTCGGTTTCCGGTTGCTGCAAGAGCAGTTGATCGCCATCGCAATCGACAGTCGCCACGCCGCCTTTTTGCAGCTCACCGAAGAGGATGGCATCGGCCAGCGGCTTCTTGATATGCTCCTGAATCAGGCGCGCCATCGGGCGGGCGCCCATCAGCGGATCGTAGCCGTGCCTGGCCAGCCAGCGTCGGGCGTCGTCGGTGACATCCAGTTCCACTTTTTTATCTTCCAGTTGCGTTTCCAGTTCAACCAGCATTTTATCCACCACATGCAGGATGGTCTGCTCGGATAACGGCGCGAAACCGATGGCGGCGTCGAGCCGGTTGCGAAACTCCGGCGTGAAAATGCGTTTGATCGCCTCTTCATCCTCGCCCCGACGCGGTTGCGGGTTAAAGCCGACCGTGTTTTGCTGCATCTCGAATGCGCCGGCGTTGCTGGTCATAATCAGCACGATATGTCGGAAATCAGCCCGGCGGCCGTTGTTATCGGTCAGGGCGCCGTGATCCATCACCTGCAACAGCAGGTTGAAGAGGTCGGGGTGCGCCTTCTCAATCTCGTCGAGCAGCAGAATGGCGTGCGGGTTTTTGCTGACCGCTTCAGTCAGCAGGCCGCCCTGATCGAAGCCGACATATCCCGGCGGCGCGCCGATCAGCCGCGAAACGGTATGCGACTCCATATATTCCGACATGTCGAAGCGGATCAGTTCCACGCCCATGATGCGCGCCAGTTGCCGGGCCACTTCGGTTTTGCCGACGCCGGTCGGGCCGGTGAAGAGGAATGAACCGATCGGTTTTTCGGGGTGGGATAGGCCGGCCCGCGACAGCTTGATGCTTGAAGCCAGCTGGTCGATGGCCTTGTCCTGTCCGAATACGGCCAGTTTCAGGTCGCGATCCAGATGCGCCAGCCGTTTTTTGTCAGAGGCGTTGACCTGCTGGTGCGGAATGCGGGCCATGGATGCGATCATGCTCTCAATGTCATGTACATTGATGCGGCTGCGCCGTTTCTCTTCGGGCCTGACGCGCATGGATGCGCCGGCTTCATCGAGCACGTCGATAGCCGAATCGGGCAGGTGGCGGTCGCTCAGGTAGCGTTTGGCCAGCCGGGCGGCCTGTTCGATGGCCGGCTGGCTGAAATGCACGCCGTGATGCTCCTGCAGGCGCGGCTTCAATCCCTTGAGGATTTCGATCGTCTCTTCAACGCTCGGTTCCGGCACCTCCACTTTCTGAAAGCGGCGGGAGAGCGCCCGATCTTTCTCAAACAGGTTGCGGAACTCCTGATAGGTGGTGGCGCCGATGCACCTGAGTTCGCCATTGGCCAGCGCCGGCTTGAGCAGATTGGAGGCGTCCATGGTGCCGCCGCTGGCGGCGCCGGCGCCGATAATGGTGTGGATCTCATCGATAAACAGCACGGCCTGATCCTCTTTTTCCAGCGCATGCAGCACCGCTTTCAGGCGCTCTTCAAAATCGCCGCGATATTTGGTGCCGGCCAGCAGCGCCCCCATATCCAGAGCGTAAATGGTGGCGTTCTGAATCACATCGGGCGCTTCGGCTGCTTCAATTTTCAATGCCAGACCTTCGGCGATGGCGGTTTTGCCGACGCCGGCTTCGCCGACCAGCAGAGGATTATTTTTACGCCTGCGGCAGAGGATCTGGGTGCAGCGGGTCAGTTCGTTGCTGCGGCCGACCAGCGGATCGATTTTACCATCTCTGGCGCGCTGGCTGAGATTGACGCAGAAGCGTTGCAGCGGCGAAGCGCTCTTGTTGGGCTTTTCGGCTTCCAGAGCGGGCGTTTCCGTATCGGGCGATGTCTGGGCGGTCTCATTGCTCAGCGCGCCATGCGCCATGAAGCTGACGACATCGAGCCGGCTGATGCCCATGCGGTTGAGGTAGTGAACGGCGTGGGAATCCTTTTCAGAAAAAATGGCCACCAGCACATGGGCGCCGGTCACTTCACGTTTGCCGGCGGCCTGGACGTGCATCACAGCGCGCTGGATGACGCGTTGCAAGCCGACGCTGGCCGTCGTTTCGCCGGCGTCTTCCGGCAGGATCGAGACATGTTCTCGGATAAATGTTGTCAGTTCATCACGCAGGATCTCAATATTGGCATGGCAGCCGAGCAGCACGCCCAGCGCGTTGGGGTTGTCGAGCAGACCGAGCAGCAGATGCTCGACCGTGACAAATTCGTTGCGGCGAAAGTGCGCATTACGGAAAGTCTCATTCAGTGTTTCTTCCAGTTCTTCGCTCAAGATACCCATGTTTACATCCTCACTTTCCAATCCGGATTGCTGCAGATACCGCTGCGACTCTCCGGAGTGATGCTATCACATCGATCTGTTTTTGTCTCTGCGCTGTTGCGCTTGATCAATCTTGCTTCATCGGAACTGACGCAATATCAATGCCAGCTTCCAACGACAGGCAAACAATGCGCGATATGCTGTCAGTCGTCGGAATCGTGCTCCATGATACAGCGCAGCGGATGGCCGCTGGTGCGACTGGCCGTTTCCACCTGTTGCACCTTGGTTTCGGCGATATCGCGTGGATACAGGCCGCAGACCACGCTGCCTTCATGGTGAATCCGCAACATCATTGCCTGCGCCGACGTCTCCGATTTATGGAAGAAGCGCATCAGAATATCAACCACAAAATCCATCGGCGTAAAATCGTCATTCAACATAACCACACGATACAAAGGGGGTGGTTGTAGTTGTGGTTTGGCGGTTTCTGTTTCAGATTTGCGGATCATATCCGGTGTTTCAATGGCGCTCATGTGGCGATATTAGGGCGAGATGGCGCAGGCGGCAAGGTGGCGGCCTCCGCTTGAGAGACAGCGGAAAAAATTTCCGGGAGAGCAGGCATGGCGGAACTGAAATGTATTTTATGGGATGTTGACGGCACGCTGGCCGACACCGAGCGCGACGGTCATCGGGTGGCCTTCAATATGGCCTTTGACGAAGCCGGCATCGATCGGCAGTGGGATGTCGACACCTATGGCGAACTGCTGGCGGTCACCGGCGGCAAGGAGCGCATCCGATTCGATATCGATCGCGGCGACATGCCCGACATGCCGTACGAAACAATTGCCGGTCTGCATGCGCGCAAAACAATTCACTATCAGAGTCTGATCGCCGAAGGGCGTATCCCGCTCCGGCCCGGCGTGCGCCGCTTGCTGGAAGAGGCGTATGCACAGGGCTTGACGCTCGGCATTTCAACCACCACGACGCCGGCGGCGCTCGATGCGCTGATTGAACATTCGCTCGGCAAAGCGTGGTTCGATCGTTTCGCGGTGCTGGCGGCGGGCGATATCGTGCCGGCCAAGAAGCCGGCGCCCGATATTTACAACTATGCGCTGCAACAGTTGGCCATCCCGGCCGAAAATACGCTGGCGCTGGAAGATTCCGCCAACGGCTGGAAATCGGCGCATGCCGCCGGCCTGAAATGCGTGGTGACGATCAACGGTTATACCAGCGGCCACGATTTCGACGGCGCCGATCTGGTGGTTTCCGAACTGGGCGAGCCCGATGGCGAAGCGATTGACGTGCTGCAGAACCCCCACGCTCTTCATATCGCCCACCATGTTGAACTGGCGCATCTGCAGGCCATCGTTCATGGCTGAGATTCGTCTGTTCGACAGCCACTGCCATGTGAACTTCGGCCACTTCACCGAAGATCGCGATGCGGTGTTTGAACGCATGGCGGCGCAGGACGTGGAGGGGTGTGTGGTGGTGGCGGTCGATCTCGATCATATCGATGAACTGCGGGCGCTGGCGGAGGCGCGCGATAACGTCTGGTTCAGCGTCGGCGTGCATCCCAATCACGACGTTGAGATTGAGCCGGATGTCGATGCTTTGTGCGCACTGGCCCGGCATCCGCGCTGCGTGGCGATTGGCGAAACGGGCATGGATTTCTTCCGCGACCATGTGGATGCGGGAATACAGGAAACGCGCTTTCGCACCCACATCCGCGCCGCCAAAGCGCTGCACAAGCCGGTGATTGTGCACGATCGCGAAGCCGACGCCGCCTCGATGCGCATTCTGGCCGAAGAGGGTGTGGGTGATTGCGGCGGCATTATGCACTGCTTTTCATCCGACTGGGAGACAGCCAGTCAAGCGATTGATCTGGGTATGTCGATCTCGTTTTCCGGCAATGTCACCTTCAAACGCAACGATGCGCTGCGCGCCGTCGCCGCCAGAGTGCCGGATGAGCTGCTGATGGTGGAAACCGACTCGCCCTATCTGGCCCCCATGCCGAATCGGGGCAAACGCAATGAGCCGGCATATGTCCGCCATGTCGCGGCATGTATCGCCGAAGTGCGCGGCGTGTCGCTGGCTGATCTGGCCTTGCAGACCACTGAAAATACCCGGCGTCGATTCGGGATCTGAGCAGAGCTTTCGCAATACTCCAGTAAAAAAATCAGGGCGAATCTGTTGTCCACAGAAGCTGTGGATATCTCTGTGTATAAAATGGCGTCAAGGTGGTCACGCCTTGGAAATCTGGATGCCGCAGTCAATTGCACAATAATTATGCAATAAATCTTATCTATAATTTATAAATAGTTACATAGTTATATTAAAGTCATAGATACAGTGAATGGTCTGTTTCGTGGATGAAGTGGATAAACGCTTTCGGCAGTGGATAGCAGGGGGACGAAGACAATTTCCTGGCTAGTGATTCTTGTCTGCTGCCGCCCCTACGGCCTCCAGAAAGGCG
>JALUYG010000010.1 GCA_027013105.1 Mariprofundus sp. | reverse complement strand
TGAATCGCATGGATTCAGAGGCGAAGCGCTGCCATCGATCGCTTCGGTGTCGCGTTTTCGCATGCAGACAGCGCTGGCCGGCAGTGCGGAAGGCGTCGAAGTGCGCGTTGATGGCGGCGGGGCGACAGAAGTGCGTCCGGCTGCGCCCAGAATCGGCACCCGCATCGAGGTGCTCGATCTGTTTTTGAATACCCCGGCCCGCTTGCATTTCATGCGCAGCGACAAAACCGAAGAGGCGGCCATTGTCGATGCCTTCCGATCACTGGCGCTGGCCAACGCCGATGTCGGCATGTCGCTGGCGCTCGATGGTCGCATACGTTGCGATTATCCGCGTCAGGATGAACGCGTCCGTCTGCTGGCCATCATGGGCGGAGATTTCTCCGACAACTGCATTGCGCAGCGTATCGAGCATGAAGGCATGCTGATCAGCGGTTATCTGGGGCTGCCGACCTTTCACCATCGTAATTCGGGCAAAATGGTGTTTCTGGTCAACGGGCGGGTGATTCGCGACAAGCAGCTGATTGCCGCCGTGCGGGCCGGCTATCGCGATGTGATGTTCCATGACCGTTATCCGGTGGCCCTGCTGAAAATCGAAATCGATCCGGCCGATGTCGATGTCAATGTCCACCCGGCCAAACGCGAGGTGCGTTTCAGATCGCCGCAGGCGGTGCGCGCCGGTATCGTGGCCTGCATTCGGGCCGCCATCGAACGCATGGGTCAGACTGTTTCTTCGACAACCACGGATCAGGCCATGGGATCGATGCAGCGTGGCAGCGGTTCATTTCAGGGCGCGCCATCAGGGCAGCGTAGCGGATCATCTTCCGGCGGCATGCCGCATTTTTCATCCGATCGTTTCCGGCCGTCCGGCCGGAGCGCATCCATGCCTGCCGAGATGCAACGCATGCTGTTTTCAGGTTCGGCTGCGGCTGAACCGGAAAGCGATTATGAGAGCGGCGCGCAACTCGATCTGGGTCAGCCGCTGGCGCAGCTGCACCGCTGTTATATTCTGACCCAGACCGAAAGCGGCATCATGCTGGTCGATCAGCACGCGGCGCATGAGCGCATGACCTATGAGAAGCTCAAGCAGCAACTGGCCGGGCAGGCGGTCGCCACGCAGATGCTGTTGACGCCGGTTGATTTGCACCTGGGTGGTGAAACTGCGGCATGGTTGCATGATCATGCAGCCACATTGCACGCCTTCGGTGTTGAAATTGATATCAGTGGTGACGAATCATTTTTGATTCGCAGCGTGCCGGCCATGTTGGCCTCAGAGCCGGTGGTCGAACTGGTGACGGAGTTGATCGAATCCTGCCGACTGCTGGGGGCGGATGCCGAAGCCGGCAGCAGCGGTCAGGCGCGCGTGCTGGAGCGCTGGCTGGGCAACCGCGCCTGCAAGGGCTCGATTAAATCCGGCCGGATGCTATCGCACGAAGAGCAGCAAGCGCTGCTGCGCGAGATGGAGCAGACCCCCAATATTGCCCAGTGCAATCACGGCAGGCCGACCTATGTTCGCTTGTCGCTGGCAGATCTGGAGCGGCTGTTTGGGCGCAAAGAGTAATATGACCTATAGGACTTATACGGCCCATAGGACTGATGTCCTGTGACGCACAAGGCTTTCATTCCACCGCATGGTCATTATGAGGAGCTGCTTTCTTATCAGAAATCAGTGGTGGTTTATGATCTGACCTTCCATTTTTGTGAGCGTTTTCTGGATAAATTTGACCGTACGATTGACCAGATGGTGCAGGCGGCCAGATCGGGCAAGCAGAATATTATCGAAGGTAGTAAAGCATCTGCTGTCTCAAAGGGGACAGAGATTAAATTGACCAATGTAGCCAGAGCGAGCCTTGAAGAGTTGCTGGAAGATTACCGCGATTTTCTGCGGGTGCGCGGTTTTCCTGTGTGGGACAAGGATTCCAGAGAAGCGCTTTATGTTCGCAGATTAGGAAATAAGCCGCATGTCACTTATGAGACTTATCGCCCCATTATTGAGACTCGTCCGGCTGAAGTTGTGGCCAATATTGCTATCTGTCTGATTCATCAGGCCAACTATTTGTTGGATCAGCAAATTCGCCGCCTGGAACAGGATTTTCTGGAAAACGGCGGCTTGAGCGAACGCATGACCAAGGCGCGTTTGCAGGTGCGCGATCAGCAACGAAAGAATTGGAAGAAATCGTGAGAGTGAAAGTGATCAAGGCTTTTAACAGGACTTATAGGTCCTATAAGACTTATAAGTCCTATTCGAATAACGCTTTGGTTTTGCAGGGAAGCCAACGATGTCGTTAAAAGCCGTCGCCCTGATGGGGGCGACGGGCACTGGCAAGTCGGCGCTGGCGATGCGCGTCGCCAGAGCTGCCGGAGCCAGCATTATCTGCTGCGATTCGATGCAGCTGTATCGCGGGCTGGATATCGGCACGGCCAAGCCTGATGCGGCTGAGCGCGAGGCTGTGCCGCATTTTCTGGTCGATTGTTGCGATCTGCCCGATCTCTATTCGGCGGCGCGTTGGGCCAGAGAAGCGCGTGCGTTTATCAAGGCGGAAAATAGCCATGGAAGAACGCCGATGATTGTTGGCGGAACAGGCCTTTACCTCAAAGCGTTAATGCAGGGCTTTGCCGATATTCCGCCCGAAAAAGCGGGGGTTCGCCAGCATTTTGAAGCGCTGCGACGCGCATCAGGTACAGCCGCTCTGTATGCGCTGCTGCAACAGCATGACCCGGAAATGGCGCAGCGTCTGAAGGCCGGAGACACCCAGCGCATCATGCGGGCGCTGTGTGTTTATGAGAGCAGCGGCAAACCGTTAAGCGCATGGCAAAAGCAGGAGAATCAGGCGGCCGGGATCGACTGCCCGGTGCTGGTTCTGGATATGGAGCGTGAGATGCTCAGGCAGCGACTGGCGGATCGTTTTTACGCCATGATGCAAAACGGCTGGCTGGATGAGGTGAACTGGCTGATTGCACAGCAGGTGCCGGATACGCATCCGGCCATGCGGGCAGTGGGCTATCGCCAGTTGCTGGCCCACCTGCGGGGAACAGTGAGCCTGGAGCAAGCCATTGCTGACGGCATCACTGCGACGCGCCGTTACGCCAAGCGCCAGGTGACCTGGTTCCACAACCAGACGCCGGACGCCGTGCATGGCGATAGCGGACGATTGCAGAAGTTATTGGAGAAGTTGCTGAATGGGTGAGACATACGATGTTGCCGTTGAACAGGATGTGGTGATCAGCATCCATCCGGAACTGGCCAGCCAGCGCCTGAGCGATTATGCGTGGCAGGCGCGGGCGCGTGAATTTGATCTGCTGGTGGAATCCAGCGATTGTAAACTGGTCGATTCGCTGCGGGTGAGCCTGCGGCGCATCGCCTCGGCGACGCTGTTCGGGGCCGGCAAGGTGGAGGATATACGCCTGCTGGTGGCAACGCATGAGGCGCAGGTGGTGTTTGTCGATCATCCGTTGACGCCGGTGCAGCAGAGTAATCTGGAGACGGCTTGGAATGCCAAGGTGGTGGATCGCACCGGCCTGATTCTGGAGATTTTTGCTTCGCGCGCCCGCACCCGCGAGGGCGTGTTGCAGGTGGAGCTGGCCAGTATGAATTATCAGATGGGGCGTCTGGTGCGTAGCTGGACGCACCTGGAGCGCCAGCGTGGCGGCTTCGGCTTTATGGGCGGGCCGGGCGAGCGTCAGATCGAACTGGATCGGCGCATGATCAAGACCAAAATCCGCTCGCTGGAGCAGGATCTTGCTAAAATCAAACAGATGCGCGCCACCCAGCGCGCCGGGCGAAAAAAGAAGGCGCTGCCGACAGTGGCGCTGGTGGGCTACACCAACGCCGGAAAATCCACCCTGTTCAATCGCCTGACCGATTCCGGTGTCTATGCGGCCGATCAACTCTTCGCGACGCTGGATCCCACCCTGCGACTGCTGGAGCTTGGCGACCACCTGAGCCTGATGCTCTCTGATACGGTGGGTTTTGTGCAGGAACTGCCGCATGAACTGGTCGATGCATTCAAGGCCACGCTGGAGGAGGTGGTGGAGGCCGATCTGATTCTGCACGTGCGCGACGCCGCCGATCCGATGCAGTCCGAACAGGCGGCAGTGGTGCGCGACACGCTGGAGCAGTTGGGGCTGGTGGGCGATTTCTCACCGCCGATTGTAGAGGTGCTGAATAAAAAAGATCTGGCGCCTGAGCTTGAGAGTTACCGGGCGGAAACCATTCATGGCAGCCGCGTGGCGATTTCAGCCGCCACAGGTGAAGGCGTGGATGAGCTGTTGGCGCTGTTAACCGACTGGCTCTGCCGCGAGATGCATGAGCTACACCTGAAACTGGCCCTCTCCGACGGCAGGGCGTTGGCGTTCTGCTATCAGCACGGCTCGGTGCTGAGCAAGCAGCGTGATGGCGAGGTGATGGATCTGGTTGTCCGCATGAATCCGACCGATGCGCGGCGGTTCACGATGGTGGATGGAATTCATCATTTGCAGTGATTGAGTCGCCGGCAATCTCAAATCCGGCGGCCCGAGTGCGTGATCGTAAGTAAGGTATTGTTTTTTCGCTTTTCCAGACTATAATCGTAGAAGCCCTGATTGGGAGCGCGAGCAGATTTTAAGGTGCACATTTGAATGGAGCAATGGAATAATCGCTGTCAATCTGGTAGAGATTAACTTGTTTTACAACTAGTAAAAAATCAAGGGTTTTCGGCGTAGGATGCATGACCATGGCGAAAGCGGATTGAAAGGAGGGTGAAG
>JALUYG010000009.1 GCA_027013105.1 Mariprofundus sp. | reverse complement strand
ACAAAATCCTCGGGTTCACCCTTGCAGCGAGACGCCATAATGCGCAAGGACTGCTTGATCTGGCCATCGGGCAGGCTTGCGACAGCCGCAGAGATATTGTTGAATGGGTCTTCATCACAGTGCTTATCCAGTATGTCCATCACAACGGCGGAAAAATGGCTGGCTGGAATGTAGGATGGATATTTGCCGCTCGGAGCAAGTTGATCGATCAGCGGGTGCAGGTGAAATTCACTGGCGAAAAAGGCGGCGTTGGGATCCTTCAGCAGGCTGTCGACACCATGTTGAAGGTTTTTTGCACGGAGTTTGAGAATATTGCTGATTAGCTCCTGCAGTGCGCTACACAACAAGCTCATCAGCAGATAGATAAATATCATACCGATGGCCAAATCCAGCACCGGGCTGCTCATGCGCCGTCGTCCCGCCCCAGAATGCATGCATAATTGATAATCGAGTGATCATACCGCAGATCGGGGCCATCCACATCGGTGATTTTCTTCTCGATGCCGTGGTGTTGGTAGAGCGCTTTGGGCACCACTTTGGTCACAGGATCGTGGCCGTTGACATAGCGGATATGGATGCACTCCGGCGCCATGGTCGCCGCGATATCATGCCCCACCCTCGGTTCACCGAAAGTGACAATGCGCGCAAACGGATGCATCAGCCCGGCAATTACCGCCATGGCGGCCCCGAGGCTGTGGCCGGTGGCAAACTGTTGCGACTGCGGCAGATTCAGCTGTTGCAGATCGTGCGCCATTTGCGGCCAGATGCGCTGCGTCGCCTTGTAAAAACCGCGATGCAGCTGTGAAATGCCGTCTTCTTCCCGATAGGTGTAGGGCAGGAAATCGAGATCATCAACAATATCGGTAGGAATAAACGGGAATTTCAGATCACTGGTCGCCACATGGCCGAACAGTTCATGCTGCGGCTCTACGCCCATGAACTGCAGCATCAGAGATTCGTCCGGCTCCGTGCCCCGAAACGCGGCGACGGCCCGGTCATCCCAGATAGCCAGAAACCCCTGACTGCCATGTTTCCAGCCATGCGGAGTTACGCCGCTTTCATAAAATATGATTTCGGCCCCGAACGGTTGAAATATCGCTTTCAGCGCATCGCCATCGAAATAGGCCGCATGCGAGCAGTGGGCAAAGATCAGATCGCGATGATTCTGCCAGGCCGCCTCGAATGCCGCGCGATCCGGTATATCTGAAAACGGCGCATATTTTTTTGGATGCAGCACCGCATCGAGGGTTCTGCCACGCTTCTCAATCGCTTTCATCTGCTCCCCCCTCCAGGTGATCAACTTCAAGCTGCACATATGCCGTAATGTGGCAGCAAATCGTGGATGACATAAAAACGATGCGCCTGTACGGCGTCATGAAACAACTTCCAGTCACTATCTAAAAAATCACTCTTATAGGTGTGCACGGGCAGGTCGAAACTGGTGCCCAGCGCCCGGTCTTTCCATGAACCTCGCCCTTTGGCCTGATAACTGATGTTTTCTGCCCCAAAGCTGAACACGCCATTTGCAATCGCTTCAAGCCAGACCGCGTGCCGATCTTCTCCCTTCTCCAACTTCGTATTGGCAAAGAGATCACGCAGGGCATGCATATCCGGATCGGCAATGCCTGCGACGGTTTTATCCGGGTTCTTTGATTGATACCGTTTCATCGCTATGTACAGATGTTCTGAGGCATCGCAGAAATCGTCGGTGTTGTTGCGTTGAACCAACTCGCCGAGGCCGTTGACGTATTGCCATGAAAGGAACGGCATATCGGGAAAATCAGTCGCCCTGCCATGCCCCAGTGGTGGAATGGCATCATCCAATGCATCGCGCAAAAAGTCGCCCAGGTGCGAAAAAACGCCGGAGTTGCCTGTCTCCTTGGCATCTTCAACATCATTGATGGTGTGCAAAACGCCGGCAAACCCCTGATGCGCCCAGGTATCGGCATAGACATGCATGGTGACGCCCAGCCGGTGCAATCCATAGCTCCGCCCCTGATCTACAATACATTGTCTGACCATATCCTGTGCTACGTGACTATTGGGACGGCAGACAATTTTATGAATAAAACTGTCCGAGTGGCCATCGGCGGGCAACCCGTCATTGCCCGGCAAAAAGTGGAAGGGCAGCCATACCAGGTGGTTGGCTGCTTCTTTTGTGTTTCGCAGATCCACCATTTTATGGGCTGAACTGATACGCCGGTAGAGCGCCTTATTCTCGAAATGGACATCGCCGCTGCTTGTTGCATCATCCACATATTGTGCTGCATGGGCGATTGTGCCTGCCTGGGCGGCATCAAAACCGGCCAACCGGGCCAGCACATATGTCGTCGCATGATGAAAGTCGATTTGCATGGCCTGTTCCTCCTTGTAGCGGCGGAGTATAAGCCAGTAAAAATGCATGTCTGTCCCATAAATATGGGACAAACGGGGCGGATCAGGCGCTTAGCGTTTCCTGTTTGGCTTCCAGCGCCTGCCAGTCGTCATAGGCGCTTTCCAGCAGCGCATCCAGTTCATTCAGGCGCTGTTGATCCTGCTGAAAGGCTTCGGCATCGGCAGTGAAATAATCCGGCTGACAAAAGCGGGCCTCGATGGCGGCTTTCTCCTCTTCCATCGCTTCGATTTCAGCCGGTAACGATTCCAGGCGACGCTGCTCTTTATAGCTGAGCTTGGTCTGTTTTTTCGCCGCTTTGAGCGGTGCAGATGGCTGTTTCGGCGTCTGTCGCTTCTGTTCCTGCTGCAACACTTCATGGCGTCGGGTTTTCCAGGCCAGATAATCGGAGTAGCCGCCCTCAATCGGAATAATCCGGCCATTTCCTTCAAAGGCCAGCACGCGGGATGCGACCCGATCCATAAAAGCGCGATCATGGCTGACCACGATCACCGTGCCGTCATAACGCGCCAGCGCCTGCTCCAGCACGGTCAGGGTGCCGATATCCAGATCGTTGGTCGGTTCATCCAGCACCAGCAGGTTGGCCGGCTCGAGCAGCAGCTTGGCCAGCATCAGGCGGCCGCGCTCGCCGCCGGATAGGGCGGCGACGCGGCTGTTCAATCGCTCTTTATCGAACAGAAAATCCTGCATATACGAAACGATATGACGCGGTTCATGGCCGCCGATATGCACATAGTTGCCGCCCTGCGGCAGCAGCACTTCCTTTAACTTCAGCTTGCTATCGAGTTCCCGCATCTGGGTGAGAAATGCCGGCGCCAGCCGCACGCCGTGGCGCACGCGCCCGTGATCCGGCGTTAAATCGCCCAGCAGCATGTTCAGCAGTGTTGTTTTGCCGATGCCGTTGGCGCCGACCAGCCCAACCCGGTCACCGGCCATGATTTTATGGCTGAAGTGATCGCAGATGATGGTGCTTCCGAAACGGTGCGACAGTTCAACCGCCTCTATCAGCATTTTGCCGGGCTTGACGCCGCACGACACGCGCAACGCCACATCGCCGCTGCGCAATCGCCGTCCGGCCCGCTGTTTGCGCAACTCTTCCAGACCGCGCACACGGCCTTCGTTGCGCGTACGCCTGGCCGGAATGCCCTGACGAATCCAGCGCTCTTCGCCGGCCAGCAGCCGGTCGAATTTGCGATGCTGCGTCTCTTCCACGGCCAGCATTTCGGCCTTTTTCTCCAGATATTCGGCATAGGAGCAGTGGAAGTGATGCAGATGGCCGCGATCCAGTTCGATGATCTCTTCGGCGACAGCATCGAGAAAATAACGATCATGGGTGATAAACAGTACGGAGCCGCGAAACTCCGCCACAAAATCTTCCAGCCACTCGATCGATTCGATATCAAGATGGTTGGTCGGCTCATCGAGCAGCAGCACATCCGGCTCCGCCACCACCGCCCGCGCTACCGCCACGCGCCGGAGCCAGCCGCCGGAGAGCTCCCCGACATCACGATCCGCCTCCAGGCTCAGCTTTGAGATGGCCGTTTCGATGCGGTTGTGAAATTGCCATGCGCCGAGCCGCTCCAGTTCGGCTTGTAAATCGTCAATCTGTTTCAGCAGGCGCTCTGCACTACTTTCATTCAACTGCTGCAAGGCATCGTGATAGGCTTCCAGCGTTCTGGCTACCTCGCCCAGCCCTTCCGCCACCACATGGAACACCGACTGCCCGGCCTCAAAATGGGGGTCCTGCGGCAGATAGGCCACGCGGATATTGCTGCGCAGGGTGACTTCGCCGGCATCGGGCTCAACAATGCCTGCCATGATTTTCAGCAGCGTGGATTTGCCCTCGCCGTTGCGCCCGATCAGGCCGATGCGCACGCCGCGCCCGATCGACAGGCTGACATCATCGAGCAGCACTTGCGGACCAAAGGCCTTGTCGAGGTGGTTGAGGGTCATCACTGGCATGCGCGAAGCATAACGGTTCACACAAAAAACGCCCCGCATAAGTGCGGAGCGTTTTTTGAGCGCTGCCTGTGCCGTATTATTCGGCCTGTGCGGCTGGCCAGTGACCGGCAATTAAGGACGCTCTGAATAACTCAGAACATCCGCACAGGCCATGGCGAAATCACGTTTTTGCCTTTGCGTACTGAAAAACCACATGGACGTGGTTTTTCAGAGTTTCCTTAAACTATTGATCGCTGACCGGAATACCTGCCGCCTTATAGACATACGACCAGAAACTCGCTTCGCGAACAAAGTAATGGGTATGGTGACGGTAACAGACCTGCAGTCCGTCACAGGTTGAGCGAACCATAAAATTCAGATTCCCAGCGAAAGTGTTGGCGATTTTTCTTG
>JALUYG010000008.1 GCA_027013105.1 Mariprofundus sp. | reverse complement strand
CGGGGAACCGGGCCTATCGTTGAGATATTTTCCGGCCATATCGAGATCACTAACCCGGGTATCCCGTTGATCGATACCAATCGTTTCATTGATGAGCCACCGCAATCGCGCAACGAAAAGCTGGCTGCTTTCATGCGGCGCCTGAATATTTGTGAGGAACGAGGTAGTGGTATCGACAAGGTGATCTTCAATGTCGAGTTGTTCCAGCTACCACCACCTGATTTTACCGTCCATTCAGCACACACCAAGGCTATTTTGTATGCCCCCAGGTCTTTTTCCGAAATGACCAAAGTCGAACGTATTCGTGCATGTTATCAGCATGCCTGTCTATGTTATGTGTCGAACAAACAAATGACAAACGCATCTCTGAGAGACCGTTTCGGAATCGCTCCTGGCAATTACTCGATGGTGTCCAGAGTTATCTCTGATGCGGTCGATGCCGGGGTTATCAAATCGTACGATCCTGAGAATAAGTCTAAAAAGCATGCAAAGTATATCCCATTCTGGTTGTAAATCTTATGTGACTGTTATGTGACTGAAGAAGCTCTTTTTCATGATGTAAGAAACATTGGGATAAGAAAAGTTTTATAAAACATAATGTTACGTTAGATGAGAAGTTTAACTTTATGTAACTGGAAAATGATTTGGAGGGAGGGGGAGAACACATGAACGCAGCAACGATTGTTTCCAAGGTATGGAGCTTCTGCAATGTGCTCCGCGATGCGGGTGTGAGCTACGGTGATTATCTGGAGCAGCTCACTTACATGATTTTCCTGAAGATGGCGGATGAATATTCGCATCCGCCCTATAGCCGGGATGTTGGTATCCCCGAGCAGTACAGCTGGACGAGCCTGAAGGCCAAGCGTGGGGCGGAGCTGGAAGTACACTACATCGAAATGCTTAGAGAACTTGCCAACAAGCGCGGCATGCTCGGTCAGATATTCACCAAAGCACAGAACAAGATTCAGGACCCTGCCATGCTCTATCGCGTGATTGAGATGATCGATCAGGAGAAGTGGACGCTGCTTGATGCCGACGTGAAAGGCGAAATATACGAAGGATTGCTGGAGAAGAATGCCGAGGATACCAAATCAGGCGCTGGCCAGTATTTCACGCCGCGTGCCCTGATCAAGGCCATGGTGGCCTGCATGCGGCCCGAGCCGAAGAAAACCATTGCTGATCCGGCCTGCGGCACCGGCGGCTTTTTTCTCTCAAGCTATGACTGGATGGTGAACCATCATTCCCTGAATCGCGAGGAGAAGGAATTTCTTAAACACGAAACCTTCTTCGGTAATGAGATTGTGGCCAATACCCGTCGCATGTGCCTGATGAATATGTTTCTGCACAACATTGGCGAGATTGATGGCGAATCGAGTGTCTCCCCGAACGATGCCCTGGTGGCCGATAACGGACAGCGATTTGACTATGTGCTGGCTAATCCGCCATTTGGCAAGAAGAGCAGCATGACCTCAACCAATGCCGAGGGTGAGCTGGAGCGAGAGGATTTCACCTACAACCGGCAGGATTTCTGGGTTTCGACCTCGAACAAGCAGCTGAACTTCGTGCAGCACATTCGCACGATGCTGAAAACGACCGGTAAGGCTGCCGTGGTAGTGCCGGACAATGTGCTGTTCGAAGGTGGGGCAGGCGAAACCGTGCGCAAGAAGCTCCTGCAAAATACCGAGTTGCATACCATCCTCAGGTTGCCGACCGGCATCTTCTATGCCCAGGGCGTGAAGGCGAACGTGTTATTCTTTGATAACCGACCAGGCGACAGGGATGTGGCCACGAAAGAGGTTTGGATTTACGACTACCGCACCAATATCCACCACACCCTGAAAAAGAAGCCGCTCCGGCTGGAGGATTTGCAGGAGTTCATCGACTGCTACAATCCTTCCAATCGGCATGACCGGCAAGCGACCTGGAGTGAGGAGAACCCTGAGGGGCGCTGGCGCAAGTTTACCTATGACGAGATTGCTGCGCGGGACAAGACCAGCCTCGACATCTTCTGGCTCAAGGATGCCAGCCTGACTGATCTCGACAATCTGCCCGATCCGGATGAACTGGCTGTGGAGATCGCTGATCAGCTTGAGGCTGCGCTGAATGCATTCCGCGATGTGGCTGCAGCGCTTCCAGGCTCACAAGCGGAGTGACTCTTCTATTTATCCTTCAGGCTCCAGATGCCGTGCCAGTCCGGGTTGGGAGAGCTTTGCGATAGCAGTTTGCACCGTTTGGCCATCACCAGTCCGGTGCCCAGGCCGAAATCATGGTGGGATTGCAGGAATAGTTCTTTTGCGCTCTTCCAGTCCGCATGGCAATAGGCTTCGTAAGCCGCAGCATAAACGGGGATGGAAGCAATCTTTTTGTGGAACCTGGGATCATTATCGACCAGCAGCTCATAGATGGTGACCGGTTCACGGAAACCCTTTAAGCGCACTCGATCGATGAAGCGGTGTGAAAAGCGTGGGTCTTCGTTGATATATGGCTCTGCTTCTTTGAAAAAACTTTCCGAAATGAGAATTCTGGCGTCATAGAACTTGGACACGCTTTCAATGCGTGCTGCTTCATGCACGCCGATGCCAACCGGGTGAATGCGCTTATCCAGAGAGTAGTAAACCAGCGAAATCACCCCCACAGTAATTCCGAAGCCGACATCGATATTGGGCCGGGTAATGTCTGCGCCGACGGGTTCATTGTAGGCGCGCATCCGGTCGGTCAGCCGATAGATGTTTTCCATAATGAGCCGGGTATTGTCTTCCGGAAAAATAGCCATGACACCGTCGCCGTAAATCTCCGTATGCGTCTGACAGTGCCCCAGATACAGGTATTCATAGGTGCTTTTATGCACCTCCAGAATAAACTGCTCGTAGGTAAAAGGTTCTCCATCCGGCCCGACAAGGTTGTACATGCCCTGCTCGAAATTCTGCAGAATCTCGGTGGAGTCCCGAAGGTCGCCAAACATAATAATCCGCTTGGATTTTTCAGTATTGAGAAGGTGATGCTGATCAGTTGCTTCCGACGCTATGTCCGTTGTTGTCATTGCTTGCTCGCTTGTCATTTGAGGTGTTTAACTTGAGGTGTTTAACCCTATACCATTTTTTTCTGTCTGGCATATTTATCTGGCGACATTAACCATCGATGAAGGTGGCTGGTCAACATGGCATGGCTGTTGCTCATGCATGGTTATGAACAGTTATTTGAATATCGGATTGATCGACGGGAGCGGCAGAACTGTCAAATGGACAGAGCAGGGAGCGGGGCGGCAGGATGGTCTGTTTCAGCAATACCTGGACAGTCGCAGTGAAGCGGGCGGCGGCGATATGGCGCTGGAGACATTGACGCCGGATAACCTTCGGGCGCTGGCTTCGAATCTCGTCTCGGCTTTGGATCGCGCCGGCATGCATGCCCTGTTTTTCGATAGCAATGGCGGACAGGAGAGTGCGGATAGCCGGCTGTTCTCCACCGATCTGTTGATGTCTCTGCGAAACAGCGTCAACCAGCCTGCTGCTGTCGGATCTGTCGGGTCGGTGAAGCCTTCAAGTTCGCTACCTGCAGGCCATCAGGCGATCAGGTCGCATCGGATTGCTGCAAGCGATTATGCCAAACAGGACGGCGAAGAAAAATATGCGTCGATCATTGCATCGGCGGCAGCTGCCAACGGGCTTGATCCGAAGCTGATTCATGCCGTGATCCGAACGGAGAGCGATTTTAATGCAACCGCGGTATCGCCGGCGGGAGCGCAGGGGCTGATGCAACTGATGCCCGCGACGGCGGCGGAACTGGGCGTGACGGATCCGTTCGATCCCGAGCAGAATATTCAGGCTGGCAGCAGATACCTCAAACGGCTGATGGATCGTTACGACGGCGATACCAAACTGGCGCTGGCAGCCTACAACTGGGGCATGGGCAATCTCGAACGCCATTCGCATCGCATGCCGCAGGAGACCGTGAACTACGTCGCCAAAATTACCGGTTTGATGAACCGTTTGAAGCGCAACCTGGCCTGACTCTCAGAAGTAAAATCTTATGTGCACAATGTAGAAGAAATTTTAGAAGTATTGAATTGAATGTTGGTCATCAACAGGTTAAGTTTTAGCAAGAAATTCTGGCCACGAATGACACGAATGGACACGAATTCAAAGGCAATATGCACAAGATATTTTTGTGAGAGACTAAGTTTGACCCGGGGCTGATCGCCGATTAATGTGCTGAACAGAAAGTGTCCATCTAACGCACATGGACATTTTCCACCCCGTGAAATGAAACATATCACAGCGTGGAAAACATCCATGCAACCGCGTTGTTTGTTTCATGTTAAGGTAGAAATCAATAGGTAGCAATAAGGCGAATATATCCAGTGAACAGATTCATTACATTTGAAGGCGTGGACGGCTGCGGCAAGAGCACGCAGTTAAGCCGGGCTGCGGCGTGGTTGCGCGATCTGGGGCATGATGTTGTTACAACCTTTGAGCCGGGCGATACGCCGTTGGGCGGAGAGATCCGCACACTGCTGCTGGCCGGCGAATTCGTGCCGGCGGCGGAAAGCGAGTTGCTGCTGTTTCTGGCCGACCGCGCCCAGCATGTGCGGGAGGTGATCCGGCCGGCGCTGGATGCTGGCGCGTGGGTGCTGTGCGATCGCTTTTCCGATTCGACGCTGGCGTATCAACTGGCGGCGCGAAAACTGGATGAGGGTGAGGCTGATTTGAGGCAGATGTTGCGTTTTGCTGAATGCGGCGTTTCGCCGTCGCTGACCT
>JALUYG010000007.1 GCA_027013105.1 Mariprofundus sp. | reverse complement strand
CACAGCGCCCGCCCCCATAAACAGCAATCCCTTGAACAGGGCGTGGTTGATGGTGTGGTAGAGGCCGGCGATCAGACCCAGCGCCGCCAGCTCGGGGTGGCCGTAGTGGGCGAAAATCATGCCCAGACCGAGGCCAATCAGGATGATGCCGATATTTTCCACCGAGTGATAGGCCAGCAGTCGTTTCAGATCGTGCTGTTGCAGCGCCAGCAAGACGCCGGTCACGGCTGATGACGAGCCGGCCAGCAGAATCAGGGTGCCCCACCACCACTGAAAATCGGCCATGCCGATCAGATCCCAGACCACGCGGATAAAGCCAAACACGGCGACCTTGATCATGATGCCGCTCATCAGCGAGGAGGCGTTGGACGGCGCTACAGGATGTGCTTCGGGCAGCCACACATGCATCGGCACCACGCCCGCTTTCATGCCGAAACCGAAGGCGGCCAGCAGAAAGCCCGTCGAGGCCCAGAATGGCGTCAGTGCGGCCTCGCGCATGGCGGAGAATTCAAACGATCCGGCCCCGGCATAGAGCGTGGCGAAAGCCCCCAGAATCAGTAATCCACTCACATGCGCCATGATCAGATAGACGTAACCGGCTTTGCGATTGTCCTCATGTTCATGTTCAAAGGTGACAAAGAAGTAGGAGGATACGCTCATCAACTCCCAGAACAGCATGAAGGTAAAGGCGTCGTCGGCCAGTACAATGCCCTGCATGCCGGCCACGAACAGCCCCATAAAGACGCCCAGCGATGCAAATCCCTTACGTTCGGCGTATTCCTTTACATAGCCGATGGAGTAGATGGAAACCGCGATCAGCAGCGCGCCGATGGTCAACAGGAAAAAGGCGCCGAGCGCATCGAGGCGTGCATGCATCGGCAACCATGCCAGCCCCAGCGGCAAGGTCACTGCTGCTGACGCATGCGTCAGCATGCCGGCGAATCCGGCCACGATGGAGAGCAGCGCCGAGACGCCGAGCAATCCGAATACGGCGAAACGGGCGCGATGGTTGTTGCCCGCCAGCAGCACGGCGGCAACGGAGGCCAGCAGCGAAAAGGCCAGCGCGCCGAGGCCAACCTGCAGCGACATGGCCGATGTCATCATCGCGAGCGCACCATCAGCAGTTCGCAACAGTCGTCGAACGGATTGCTCCAGTTATGCGGTTTGCGAGCGTCATAATAGACGGACTGGGTCTCATGCACGGCGAATTCACGACCATTATGCTCCAGCACGGCGCGACCGCGCCGGGCCCAGACAAACACCTGCACGCTGTTGATGCCGTATAGCGATTCATCGAGTTTTCCATTGGGCTCCAGGTGCACCAGCATCGGTTCGAAACCGGCCGGGCGATGCTGCGCCGTCAACGGCACAAAGCGGCTGCCTCCCTTGAGCGGCACGGCGGTGCGCTCGCCAAGCTCGAAAATTTCCACATCCGTATCTTCCACATTATCGAGAAAAAAGGAGGCCACCGTTTTACCCAGACCATCGGCCAGCTTCTCCAGTGTCGCGACCGAAGGCGAACTTTGGCCCGACTCCAGTTGCGACAGCGACGACGGGCTGATCCCCGCCGCATCGGCCAGCGAGCGCTGCGACAGCCCCTGCTGTTCACGCAAAAAACGAATTTTATCGGCAATGTCGTTCATAGGACGGCATATTGTACATAATTCTGAACGACTGTAAATTATTTTGGCTGTGCGAATATTTTCGCAACAATATAAAGGTGTAAACTACATGGACGTAGTTTTTCATATCCTCAAAAAATCAGCGGGTGCGCTTGCGCTCTTGCCGGGCGATGGCCGGCGGCAGGATTTTGGGCGCCTTGATGCGCAACTGTTTATTGACATTCTTGCGGCCGAATACGACCTCGATATCGCTGACCCGAACACCGAACTGGCCGGCCAGAAACAGCACCATGTGATCGGTTGCATTGCCGGCTCTGGGCTGGGCGGTGACGCTCACATTTAACTTGCCGTTGCGGGCCTTGCCGATCACATCCCGCTTGGCCGACGGGCGCCCCAGAATATTGAGCACCAGCGTATCGCCATCCCAGGCGTAAAAGGAATCCTTTGCAGGCTTTTCTACCATGCCGGGATCATGGCATCAGCAGCATTCAACACTGTATTTCTCCGTCCGGTGAAAGCGCTCACAAACTCAGGTTTACAGGCAGTTGGCAGGGAGGCTCCGGATGCCCGGAGCCTCCTGGGTCCTTTTATATGAACAATCAGGCCTGCCGTTGATCCGGGAATGCCCGTGCTTAAAATGCCTGCGGAGCAGATGGTTCAGCTGCAGGTGTTGAATCCGCTGGCGGCGCACTTGGAGTCTGTTGGGTTTCAGTTGGCGCTTTGGCAGGCGCGTCAGCAGGCGCCTGAGTCGCTGGCGCAGTGGCTTTCGGGGTTGCTGCTGGTTGTGTAGCAGTGCTGCCGGCAGCTGGGTTGGCCGATTCTGCTGCGGCCGGGGGCGTATTTGCGGCATCAGCTTGAGGTTGCGCGGTTTTAGCGGGCGCGGCTTTTTCAGTCGCAGGCTGAGTGGCAGCTGTCGGCTCGCCAGCTGTTTCGGCGGCGGCTTCGGAAGTCGGTGCAGTGGTGGCCGGCGGCGTTGAAGTTGTCGCCATAGGCTTGTCCAGATGCTCGCTGATAGATGTTAATGTCTGCAGCATTTTTTCGACTTCGGAGATCGTTGCTTTGGCGCCCTCTCCGGCCAGATCGCCGATGTCCTGAATATTTTGCAGCGCCTTTTTCAGTTTGGTCTGAATCAGGTTGTCCCGGTTGCTTTTGACCTCGTTGCTGAGGTCGGCCAGTTGCTGTTGGGTGTTGCCGATCTGCTGATGGGTTTGTGCCACCTCTTCTGTAAGCTGATGCAGGCGGGCTTCCATATCGCTGTTGTTTTTGCCTGTTGCGGCAGTGAATGCCGCATAGATTGCCAGTAATAGCGCAATCGATGAAATAATGATCGATGTGTGCGGGCGACAACAACTTCCTTTGTTGTTGCAGCATGCAGCGGAGTTTGATTCCTTGTTGGATTCCTCGTTGGCAGTAGTCTCCAGAGGGCTGGATTCGTTCGTGGTTGTTTCGTTGGTTTGTTCAGACATGACCTCTCCTTATTAATTAGATAGAAGGCGCGTATTTAACATGAAACAAACAACGCGCTTGCATGGTCTTTTTACACCTGCGCTATCGCGCCGGGTAAAGCGCCAGCCATTGCTTTACAGGCTTGCTTATCACGGGGTGGAAAAGTCCATGCGCGTTAGCGTTTAATGCAATGAGCCGATATTGTGCATTATTCTATGGAAAATGGCACGCGATTGTCCAGTGGCGGGGATGGCTTTGTGGCGGCAGCGGTATGAATTTGCCATGATTCGGCCATCGATAAAATTCGGGGTGAATATGAATATTCAGGAACAGATGCAACTGCTGAGTCGCGGCGCGCTGGAGATTTTGCCGGCGGGAGCATTGCAAGCAAAACTGAAGGAGGCGGCCAAAGAGGGGCGGCCGTTGCGGGTTAAGGCGGGTTTTGATCCGACTGCGCCGGATCTGCATCTGGGCCATACGGTGTTGTTGGAGAAGCTGCGGCAGTTTCAACATTGCGGCCATCAGGTGGTGTTTCTGATTGGTGATTTTACCGGCACCATCGGTGATCCGACCGGCAAGAATGAAACACGCCCACCGTTGACCCATGACGAAGTTTTGCTCAATGCCGAAACTTATAAAGAGCAGGTATTCAAGATTCTTGATCCCAACTTGACCGAGGTGCGTTTCAATTCCGAGTGGCTGGGCCAGTTGACGGCGGCCGATCTGATCCGAATCGCCGGTAAGGCCACAGTCGCGCGCATGCTCGAACGCGATGATTTTGAAAAACGCTACAAGGGCGGGCAGTCGATCTCCATTCACGAATTCCTCTACCCGCTGGTGCAGGGTTATGATTCGGTGGCGCTGGATGCCGATGTGGAGCTCGGTGGCAACGATCAGAAGTTTAATCTGCTAATGGGGCGTCAGTTGCAGGATGCCTACGGCAAAGCGCAGCAGGTGATTCTCACCATGCCGCTGCTGGAGGGGCTGGACGGCGTCAACAAGATGTCCAAATCACTGCAAAACTATGTCGGCGTGGCCGAGCCGGCCAAAGAGCAGTTTGGTAAACTGATGAGCATATCCGATGAGCTGATGTACAAATACTATGAGCTGCTCACCGACCTGAATCTGGATGATGTCAGGGCGATGCACCCGATGGAGGCCAAGAAACAGCTGGCGGCCACGATTGTGGATCGTTTTCATGGCGAAGGCGCGGGGTGCGCGGCGCGCTCGGGTTTTGAGGCGCAGTTTGCCAAGAAAGAAATCCCGGATGATGTGCCGGAAGCGACCATGGCCGCCGAGGATGGCGAGCTATGGGTTGTGCGGGCGCTGACAACAAACGGGCTGACGGCCTCCAATGGCGAGGCCATCCGCATGATCAGGCAGAATGCATTGTCGATTGATGGCGAGAAAGTGACCGACAAAGATTACCAGTTGCAGCCCGGCGGCCCCTATCTGATCAAACTCGGCAAGCGGAAGTTTCTCAATCTGACAGTGCGGTAACAGCGTGATTCACAAACCTGTTGACGAGATCAAATCGAACGCTACTGTTCGCCGCCCTCGCCAACACGGGGTGTTGCTGAAAGGCTTTACAACGGGTTGGAAAGGAAGTTGAAACAAAGGTGTTGACGCACCGAAACGCGGCGCTAATGTTCGCCGCCCTCGCCAGCACGGGGTGTTGCTGAAAGGCTTCGCAGCGAGTTGGAAAGGAAGTTGAAACAAAGGTGTTGACGCACCGAAACGCGGCGCTAAT
>JALUYG010000006.1 GCA_027013105.1 Mariprofundus sp. | reverse complement strand
GGTGACGGTATCATTGATGCCGGCCACATCGATCATCTCCCTGCCCCATGCAGATACATGACGCAGCTCCCCCTCGCCCATCAGGCCGCGCGCGCTCATCCAGTGCGGCGTCAGGGTGGCATCCCAGTTGCCGGCCGGCGCAAAGTAGTATGGCAGGGCAAATTCCGTGCCACGCCGTTTGCCGCTGCCGACCGAAGGGGTCAGCAGACCGCTCTTTCTTTTCAGAGGTTGCTGCCACCAGGGCGTGTAGAGCACCGGAACGCCCCACAATTCGAAACGACTGTGGCTGGCGCTCAGGCTGCCGTCCTGCTCGTCGAGCACGGCGTGTTTTGCCGCAATGCGCCATGATTCCTGATCAATCGGGCAGGAGGAGAAGGTCAATTCATCCGCTTCGTAAGTTTGATCATCAATGCGTTTCACCCGTTCCGCCGTCAGACGTTCGCCGCCGGGCAAGGTGATCACGGCCTGGCGCATTTGGCCGGTTCTGCTGCCGGTGTTCATCACAGCCTGCGCCGCCGTGATCACGGCTTTGTCCGATTTGATGATGACATGCCCTTTGGCTTGCAACACATGCGCCTTTGTTCGGTAGGTCACCTCATCGGCGGTCAGGGTGTCGAACTGGCGTTTGATGATGACATGGCCATGCGCAACCACGACGCCATCGGCAGTGCGGGTGATCCGGTCCGCATCGATGTCCACCGGGGCGGCCAGCAGATCCGACGCCACAAGCGGTAACAGTGCGAGCGTGACCAACAGTATAAACAAATGGTGGGGGCGTAGCATGGCGAGCCAAGCTATCCTACAATTCCTGACCGTCCACTGATTCGATTCATTGCCATTTTCGCCTGTTCAGGCTATCAATGGCTGATGCCAACAAGTAAATATCGCAGCGCCCCGCTGGCGACCACTGCACTGCCGCCCGGCATTGCCTTTATTATCGGCAATGAAGCCGCGGAGCGATTCAGTTACTACGGAATGCGCGCCATTCTGATGGTCTTTATGACCAGCTATCTGTTACACCCCGACGGCAGCAGCAAACTGGCCGGTGCCGATTACTTCTTTTTCTTCACCGCCCTGATGCTGGTGACAGCCGTCATTTTCACGATTGCGGCTCGTTTCTACAATGGCAAGCGGCACCTGCATCGGGAAACGCCGGGAGAATTATCATGTCTAAATCGGCGTTGATACTGGCGGGGTTTTGCCTGTCTGTGCCGGCGCTGGTGCTGCTGGCGGCGGCGTTTACAGGTCAGGATGGCCATGCCATTGATCTGGATGCGGTATTAAGCGGCATGTCTGGAGCGCATCTGCTCGGCGCCGATGCGCTGGGGCGTGATGTGCTGGCGCGGCTGGCCGAGGGATTGATGCTGTCGCTGACGGTGGGGGTTCTGGTGGTGGCGCTCGGCGGCATGGTCGGTATCACGGTCGGTATGATCGCAGGCTGGCTGGGCGGTCGAGTGGATGCATGGCTGATGCGCATCGCCGATATTGTGCTCTCTTTTCCCGGCATTCTGCTGGCCATTGCGCTGGCCGCCATGCTTGGCCCGGGCATTGAGAATCTGGTGATGGCGCTGGTGGCTGTCGGTTGGGTCGGTTTTGCACGCCTGTCGCGCGTGCAGGTGTTGTCATTCAAAGCCACGCCGTTTGTGGAAGCGGCTATCGCCAATGGCTCCACCGCGCCCTATATCGCCGTGCGTCACCTGCTGCCGAATATCGCTGCGCCGCTGCTGGTCGAAGCCAGTTTCGGGCTGGCCGCCGTGATTATCGGAGAAGCGGGGCTGTCATTCCTCGGGGTGGGCGTGCAGCCGCCGGATGCATCGCTGGGCACCATGATTCGTGAAGGCACGCGGCTGATGCTGGTATCGCCGTCGCTGGTGATCTGGCCGGGGGTGGTGCTGTTTTCGCTGGTGATGGCGGTGAACCTGCTCGGCGACGCGCTGCGCGATCAACTCGATGTGCGTATGGACAAGCGCACTATTTGATCTGTCCAGATGATGGCTGCGCTGGCACTATGCCGCCACGAGCCGTCGGCATAAAAAAACGGGGGAGTTATTGTGGATAAGCATTGGGTTTGGTCCGGTATTGATCCGGTCGCACTGCATCTGGGGCCGCTGGCCATTCACTGGTATGGCTTGATGTATATCGCCGGCTTCTTTTGCACCTGGTATCTGGTGCGCTGGCAACTGCAGCAGGATGGTCTGTGGGAAACGAACGTCTCCCGCGACGCCTATGAAGGGCTGTTTACCACGCTGATTCTCGGCGTCGTGCTGGGCGGGCGCATCGGTTATGTGCTGTTCTATAATTTTTCCTACTATCTGGGTCACCCGATTGAGATACTGTATATCTGGCAGGGCGGCATGTCTTTTCACGGCGGCATGGTCGGGCCGATCATTGCCGGCTGGTTTTATTGCCGCAAACATCAGCTGCCATTTCTCGGCCTGGCCGACCGCTTTTTCACCGTCGCGCCGCTCGGTTTGATGTTTGGCCGCATCGGCAACTTCATTAACGGGGAGTTGTGGGGGCGTGTCTCCGATGTGCCGTGGGCCATTATTTTTCCGCAGGCCGGGCCTGAGCCGCGCCACCCCAGCCAGTTATACGAGATGACGCTGGAGGGCATTGTGCTGTTTGCTGTTATGTGGTCGCTGCGTAAAAAAGCGTGGCCGGAAGGCGCGCGCGTGGCGGTATTCCTGATCGGTTATGCGATTGCTCGTATTATCTGCGAAAATTTCCGCCAGCCAGACGCCCAGCTCGGCTTCCTGTTCGGCCCGGTCACCATGGGCATGCTGCTCTCATCCGCCATGATTGCTGCCGGTCTTATCTGGTTGTTTCTGCTATTTCGCCAAAAACAGACAAAGCCGAAAGCCAATTAATCAAAAGTGGTATTTGATAGCGGCTGTATAGCTGTTGGCCTCCAGCCCCTGATAGCTGGTATTGATGGTGGCTGCGGAGTTATTCGGCTTGCCGAGCATATGGGTAACCTCGGCATCAATAGAGTAATCGTCGGTTATCTGATAGTTAAAGCCGCCGCCAAAGGCATAGCTGATGCGGTTTTTACTCTGTTTAACGCCGGCGGACGCCTGATAGGTGCCATGCACCACTGCGAATCCGACCAGCGCATAGGCAGTGAGCTCTTCGCTTAAGGCTATTTGCGGTTTGATATAGTGGGCGACAAAGTCCATGCGCTGTTTGGGTTGCGGCGCGATAGCGTCGCCATCACCACTGCTTGCCGTGCCGCCCAGACGAATCTCGGCGCTGAAATATTCATTGAAATGGTGTCCGAGAATGAAATAACCACCAAAAACAGTATCGCGATTAATGCCGTTATTGAGCGTGAATGCGCCCAGTCCAGCGCCCGCATAATGGTCGCCGGCCGCCATTGCCGGCGTGCTCAGCGCCAGTAGCAGCAGGGTAAGTATTGTTTTGATCGAACTGTGCATATCTCATTCTCCGGTGTTTGATGGCGCGGCATGATAGTCATCTATAGACAGTATGGAACCATATGTAAAAGACGGTTTTGCCACTTTCGGTTATCTGCCTTGCCCGGACTGGAACAGAGCAACAGGCAACGCGTTGCTGGCAAGCCCCCGCATGCGCGGCTAGCTTTGCCGGCCGATTATTTTCAGGGAGTTGCTGTGCTGACGTTTCAGGAATTAATACTTACATTACAACAGTTTTGGGCCAAACACGGTTGCGTGGTGCAGCAACCCTATGATTCATGCATGGGCGCAGGCACCTTTCATCCGGCCACATTCCTGCGCGTGCTGGATGATAAAGCGTGGAGTACGGCCTATGTGCAGCCCTGCCGACGCCCGACCGATGGCCGCTACGGCGAAAACCCGAACCGGCTGCAGCACTACTACCAGTTTCAGGTGATTCTCAAGCCGGCGCCGGAAAATATCCTTGAACGCTATCTCGATTCGCTGCGCACCATCGGTATTGATCCGGCTGTGCATGATGTCCGTTTTGTCGAGGACGATTGGGAATCGCCGACGCTGGGTGCATGGGGCCTGGGCTGGGAGGTTTGGCTCAACGGCATGGAAATCACCCAGTTCACCTATTTTCAGCAGGTCGGCAGTGTGGAGCTGTCGCGCACGCCGGGTGAAATCACCTACGGGCTGGAGCGGCTGGCGATGTATATTCAGGGCGTTGAAAATGTCTTTGATCTGGTCTGGGTGGAAACCGAAGATGGCAAACAGGTGAAATACGGCGAGGTATTCCATCGCAACGAAGTGGAATTCTCCACCTATAATTTCGATGAGGCAGACAGCGGCTGGCTGCACGAACAGTTCGATCATGCCGAAGGCGAATGCAAACGTTTAACCGAAAAGAATCTGGTACTGCCCGCTTATGAGGAAGTCATGAAAGCATCGCACGCTTTTAACCTGCTGGATGCACGCGGCGCCATTTCCGTGGCTGAACGGCAGCGCTTTATTGGCCGGGTGCGAGGACTGGCCCGCACTGTGTCGCGCGCCTATGCGGGTATTGAGGCATGAGCGATATGAATCCATTATTGATAGAAATCGGCACTGAAGAAATCCCTGCAGGCGTGGCGCCGCGCATGGGGGCGGCGCTGAAGGCTGCTGTGGCAAAACTGCTGGCCGAAGCTGGCCTGATGCCAGACTCGGCGTCTGATTCTATCCGGCTTGGCGTATCGCCGCGCCGTCTGCTGCTGCATGCTCCAGCCTGCCCGGTGATGCAGAGCGATCGCGAAGAGACCGTCTGGGGGCCGCCGGCGCGCGTGGCATTTAAGAATGGCGAGCCGACCGGCGCCGCGCACGGCTTTGCCAAAAAGTCCGGCCTGTCGCTGGATGATTTTGAGCTGGCCGACAAGGGCGATGGCAAGGGCGACTACATGAAAGCGGTGCGCAGCGTTAAAG
>JALUYG010000005.1 GCA_027013105.1 Mariprofundus sp. | reverse complement strand
GCGATGATGCCTATCGCCCGGTGGCAGGCAATGCAGATTTTTTCAGGGCGTGGGCAGGTGCTGCCACGTCGGCTGATAAACGCTCAAACTATCCATCAGAAAAACGATCAGACAAATCATCAGAAAAACCGTCACCCAATCAGCTAAACCAATCATCAGCACAACCGGAGATGAATCATGGACAAGAGTAAAATGCGTCAACGCATGATCTGGATGCTCATCGGCGTGGGGTTGCTGTTTGGCGGCCTGTACGGCTATCGCATGTTCGGCGCCTATATGATGCAGAAATATCTGGCGTCCAATACGCGACCACCGGCTACGGTCACGGCGATGCGGGTGCGCTATCAGGACTGGCAGCCGACGCTGCATGCCATCGGCAGCTTGCGGGCGCTGCAGGGGGTGAAGATCAGCACGGAAGTGGCCGGCAAAGTGGGCCGCGTGTATATACATTCCGGGCAACAGGTGAAAAAAGGCGCTTTGTTGCTGGAACTTGATCATGCCGATGCCGATGCGAAGCTGCGGGCGCTGGAAGCCGATGCCAAGCTGGCCGAACTCCGTTTCGCTCGTGACAAGGCGCAGTTAAAGGCCAGAGCCATTAGCCGGGCAGCTTTCGATGTAAGCGCAGCCGGGCGCAAGCGCGCCGTTGCCGCCGCTCAGCAGCAGCGCGCTCTGATTGCCAAAAAATTGATCACCGCTCCGTTTGCCGGTCGTTTGGGGATTGTATCGATCAATCCCGGCGCATACATCAATCCGGGTGATGTGATTACCACTCTGGAAAATACCGAATCGCTGTTTGTTGATTTTCATCTGCCACAGAAGGAACTGTCTGGTATATCTGTCGGGCAGCTACTGCATATCCGCAGCGATGCATGGCCGGATCGCGTTTTTGACGGCGAGATTACGGCCATCAACGCAGCAGTGGATAGCGCGACGCGCAATGTGCGCATAGAAGGTCGTATTGATAAAACCGCCAATGCTGAGGGCCGGTTAAGCCCCGGCATGTTTGTCACTTTATCGGTGGATCGCGGCAAGGTGCAACACTATCTGACCCTGCCGCAAACCGCTGTCAGTTATAATGCCTATGGCACCACCGTGTTTGTGGCGATGACAGACAAGAACAGCAAAACAGCCAAACCGGGGTTGGTGGCGCAGCAGGAATTTGTCAAGCTCGGCGCCACGCGCGGCGATCAGGTGGCGATTCTCTCCGGCATTAAGGATGGCGATTTGATTGTGACCAGCGGCCTGATGAAGCTGAAGAATGGCACGCCGTTGTTGATTGATAACAACATTCAGCCGGCCAACGAAATCGCCCCAACCCCGCAGGAGCAGTGAGCGTCATGATAATTTTTCAGGAGCAAGCAGTGGCGCTCCCACTGCGCGATAGAAGATACAACAACATTACACGTGCTTTAGCACGCTCGCAGAGTGACGCACACGGACGTGCGTCATGAAGCATTATACCGATATCTTCATTCGCCGGCCGGTGCTGGCCACAACGATCAGCTTGTTGATTCTGGTGCTCGGCTTGCAGGCGATTATCAATATGCCGATTCGTCAGTATCCGGAAACGCAGAATGCCGTGGTGACGATCAGCACAGTCTATTATGGCGCCGATGCCAAAACTGTGGCCGGTTTTATCACCCAGCCGCTGGAAACGGCCATTGCACAGGCCGAAGGCATTGACTATCTCTCTTCAACCAGCGTTAGCAATGCTTCGACAATCATGGCCACGCTGCGTCTGAATTATGATCCCAATCGCGCCCTGACCGATATCAGCTCCAAGGTCAGCGCCGTGCTCAACCGCTTGCCGCCCGAGGCGCAGCGGCCTGTACTCACCGTGCAGGTCGGCAAAACGGTCGATGCGATGTATATGGGTTTTTTCAGTAAACTGTTACCGAATAACAATGTTACCGATTACCTGCTTCGTGTGGTCAAGCCGCAGTTGGACGGTATTGAAGGGGTGCAGCGGGCGGAGATTATCGGCTCGCGCCAGTTTGCGTTGCGAGCCTGGCTCGATCCGGATCGCATGGCAGCGCACGGGGTCACGGCCAGCGATGTTTATGCCGCCATGGCGGCGAATAATTACCTGACGGCGCTGGGCAGTAGCAAGGGGCAGATGGTCAGCGTGGAGCTTAATGCCACCACTGATCTGCACTCAATTGATGAATTCAAGGCATTGGTCATCCGAGAGCAGAATGGTGCGGTGGTGCGCCTGAAGGACATCGCCAATGTCGTGCTTGGGGCGGAGGATTACAATCAGACCACGGCCTTTGACGGTGAGAAGTCGGTGTTTGTCGGTATCAAGGTTGCGCCGGAAGCCAATGTGCTGGAGGTGATTCAGCGTGTGCGCGATCATTTCCCGGCCATTCAGGCGCAGATGCCGAATGGTCTAAGCGGCAAGATTGTGTATGACGGCACCAAATTCATTCGCAGCTCGATTGATGAAGTGCTGAAAACGCTCAGCGAAGCATTGCTGATTGTTACGCTGGTGGTGTTTATTTTTCTGGGCAGTTGGCGCGCCGTGATTGTGCCGCTGGTGGCCATCCCGTTATCGCTGGTCGGCGCGTTCTTCGTGATGATGGCGCTGGGCTATACCATCAATCTGCTGACCCTGCTGGCGCTGGTGCTGGCGATTGGTCTGGTGGTGGATGATGCGATTATCGTGGTGGAAAATGTGGATCGGCACATGCACCACGAGGGTAAATCACCGTTTGAGGCGGCGCTTTTGGCGGCGCGCGAGCTGGGCGGACCGATTATCGCCATGACGGTGGTGCTGGTTGCCGCCTATGTGCCGATCGGCTTTCAGGGCGGCTTAACCGGCGCGTTGTTCACCGAATTCGCCTTTACGCTGGCCGGTGCAGTAACCATTTCGGCGATTGTAGCGCTAACCTTGTCGCCGATGATGGCCTCGAAAATGTTCACCCCCAAGCAACAGGATAGGCGGCTGGTGGCGACCATTGATCATCAGTTCTCCCGCCTGCATGCAGCTTACCAGCGACGTTTAAGCGGCACGTTGCAGACCTGGCCGGTGATGGTGGTGATGGGTGGCCTGCTGCTGTGTCTGGTCGTCTATCTGTTTGCGACCTCTAAGGCCGAACTGGCGCCACAGGAAGATCAGGGACTGGTGGCCGGCCAGATTGTCGGCGCACCCAATGCTACGGCCCAACAGATGAATGTTTACGCCGATCAGATGTTCCGTATGGCCAAAGAGTTGCCGGAATACGATCAGATGTTCCAGCTGACAGGCATCCCGACCACCAGTCAGGGCATCGGCGGCGTACTGTTCAAACCGTGGGGAGAGCGAGAGCGTAGCGCCAGTGAATTGCAAAAGGTGTTGCAACAGAAGTGGAACCATATTGCCGGTGCGCGCGTGGCGGCGTTCCAGTTTCCATCACTGCCCGGTTCCGGCGGCTTGCCGCTACAGTTTGTCATCAAAACGACCGAAGGATTCGACAAGCTCAACCGCGTTGCCGGTGAGGTGGTGGCCAGGGCGCAGGCCAGCGGCATGTTCTTTTTTATCGATAGCGATCTTAAAATCGATAAACCGCAGAGTACGCTCAAGGTGGATCGCGATCTGGTCGCCGATCTGGGGCTCACCCAACAGCAGGTCGGCGCATCGCTCGGCGCAGCGCTGGGTGGCGGTTATGTGAACTATTTTTCTATCGATGGCCGTTCCTACCGGGTCATGCCGCAGGTTGCACAGGCTGTGCGGCTGAATCCTGAACAGGTGCTGGATTATTATATCCGCGCTGCCGATGGTTCGATGATTCCTGCCTCCACCGTGGCAACGCTGACGCATCAAGTTGCGCCCGAATCGATCAACCGATTCCAGCAACTGAATTCCGCCAAGATATCCGGCGTCTATGCCGGTGGATTGTCGCAGAAGCAGGTGCTGGATTTTATGACCAGAACATTGAACGACATCGCCCCCAGCGGCTATTCGGTCGATTATGCCGGTCAGACGCGCCAGTTCGTGCAGGAATCCGGCGGCTTCGTCTATATGATGCTGCTGGCCATTGTGATTGTCTTTCTGGCGCTCTCCATCCAGTTCAACAGCTTCCGTGATCCACTGGTGATTCTGGTGTCGGTGCCGATGGCGCTGTTGGGAGCATTACTGTTTATCAATCTGGGGCTGGCCACAATCAATATCTACACCCAGGTGGGGATGGTGACGCTGATGGGGCTGATCAGTAAACACGGCATTCTGATGGTGCAGTTTGCCAATGAATTGCAACTGGCGGGCAAGAGCAAACTGGAAGCGATTATCGAAGCATCCGGTGTGCGTCTGCGTCCGATTCTGATGACCACAGCCGCGATGGTGCTCGGCGTACTGCCGCTGGTGCTGGCCAGCGGCGCGGGAGCCGCCGGTCGCTATTCGATGGGGCTGGTGATCTTTACCGGCCTGTCTATCGGCACGCTGTTCACCCTGTTTGTCGTGCCGGCGATGTATATTCTGGTGGCCACTGATCGGCGCAATGGCAATGGTAATGCTGGAATGAGAAGTAGTTGAAACACGCCGTTTACTTGTACTCTGATGCAGGGCAGGCATGGATTACTTGCGTGAAAAACCCATTACAGTTGATCGGTAGCGAAGCGATGTAAAACTGATTTGATCAAGGTTTGATAGGGAATGCCCGCCTTGGCTGCTTTGAGATGGATGGCTTCCAGATCAGCATCAGGAATCCTCAAACTTAACGGATGCGATTTTTTGAGTGTACGCATTGTATATACGAACGCAAGGAGGCGGAAACATCTCCAGCAGTGTTAAATAATATGTTCTTGACCCTATACTATAGTCAGAGGTTTAGAGTTGCGCTGATGACGAAAACATGGAGGTAACAGATGACCCGAAAAACTATTGGCTGGGTCGCCAAAGAGGCGGGC
>JALUYG010000004.1 GCA_027013105.1 Mariprofundus sp. | reverse complement strand
AATCTGCTGTTGGCAATCGATGCAGTCGTCATGAATGTCCCAACCTGCGGATGAACCGTTGCCATGATCCTGCTACAGTTTGGCAACGCATGAACCAACGCGGCACAGCAAACGCTTCCTTTGCGATCTTTGCGGCTCTGCGAGAGAATTGCCTTTCAGGCCTAACGCTCGCCAAGACGCTAAGATCGCTAAGAAATACGCCATGGTTGGTTAAAATTGTTATGTATTTTGCGCGAGATATTTTTGTTGGAAACTAAGCGCAGCGTGGATAATGGAGTCACCAATGAGTGAAGCAAACGGCCCGAGCCGGGAGCAGTTGCGGGCGCATCGTCAGGTTTTCTGGGATGCATGGCACAAGGCGCAGGCGAATTTACCGCTGAATGCGCTGGAGGTGCGCATCGCCCGCGTGATTGGCATGCATCCGGAATATCACCATTTCTTTGATGATATGGATGATTTTCTCGAGCGTGATTTTCAGCTGGATGATGGCATGAATCCCTATCTGCACCTCTCACTGCATCTGGCGCTGGAGGAGCAGGCGGCGATCAAACAGCCGCCGGAAATGGCGCGGGCGCTCGATTATATGATTACAATCAAAAATATGGATCGCCACGAAGCGCTGCACCGGATCCTCGAAGTGCTGGCCGAAACGGTCTACGACGCCCAGCGCGCCGGCCGCGAGCCGGATGTGGCCGCCTATGCCGGACGATTACGCTTGATGGCCCAGACATGATTCGTGAACTGCTCATTGCCGTTTTCTTTTTCTTTGCGCCGGCGCTGGTGATGCTGATGCTGCGAAATGCGGCGCTGCTGTTGCTGCTGTGGTTGAAGCATCGTGAGCGGCGCGCCAGAGAGCCGGAAGTGATTGATGTCACCCCGGTTCCGAAAGATCGCGCCTCGCGCTGGTTTTATGTCGCTGTGGTCATCATCAGCCTGATTTCCGCCGTCACTGTATTTCTGACGCTGCAACGCAATGCCGATGTTGAAAATCGTCAATATGTGCCGGCTTATACCGATGAATCCGGCAATATCGTGAAAGGGCATTGGAAAAGTACTCAGGAACGGTAGGCGAGGGGACATTGAATCTTCCCGCTATCGATCGTTCGGAAGTATCCGCCTGCCTGAAAGCAGGAGGCTTGCTGCTTACGGCCACGCCGCAACAGGCGGGTGACTGGAAACGGCGGCTGGTTGTCGGTGCGGCTGACCCGGTTTGTGAAACCCCGCAGGTGTTGCACTGGCATGCATGGTTGAATGAGCTGGCGGACGGACAGGCTTCGTTACCTGTTCCGCTTAATCGCGTTCAGGAAAGCTGGTTGTGGGAGCGGGTTGTTCGGAATGATTTATCACCATCTTCGGGCGGCCGGCAACATTCGGCGGCCAGCCTGCGTGGTCTGGCCGGGCATGCCAGCGAAGCCTACGCCATCATGCAGGAGTATCAGATTGATGCGGATGCGTTGCAGTTTGGCGGCGATGAGGCGGATGCGCTGCTGCGCTGGATTGCGGCTGCGCATCAACAGCTGGCAAGCGGTGCGTTGTCGGGGCGGATGCTGGCTGCCGATATCGGGCGGCAGTTGCTTGCGTGTATGGACGACATTGAAAAACCGGCATCCATTCTGCTGGCCGGATTTGAGGTGATGACGCCGATGCAGCAAGGCCTGCTGTCGGCGTTGCAGGATTCCGGTGTTGATCTGATGCATGTGCCCGATCAATCGAAGCCGGCCGACCCAACACTGTGCGCCTGCGATGATCTGCAGGCCGAATTTCACCATGTTGCGGCGCGAGTCGCAGCGCTGCTGGCGGACAAGCCGGCGGCGCGTATCGCCATTGCGACCACCGATGCCGTCAATCATCTGTCCGGCTTAAAACGGAGCCTGAACGATGCGCTGATGCCGGGGTGGCGTAGCGATCCATTCTGTTCCATGCCGGCGGTCGCCATGCGTGGCGGGCGTTTGTCCGATGCGCCGATGATTGCGCAACTGCTGCATATGCTGGCATTGGCCGGCGAGTTTTCGCTGTCGTTCGATGATGTCTCCGCTCTGCTGTTTTCACCATGGTTGCGCGGCTTTGATAAGGAGCGTTTTGAGCGCGCCCGGCTCGATGCGAAGTTGCGGCAGCAGAACCGCCACCGCATGCGCTTCAAAAGCCTGTTAAATGCCAAGGATGTGCAGGCGCTGCCTGAACTGTTTTCCGTTCTCAAAATATTGGCGGGTTGGAACAGAGAGAAGCGTTCGGCCAATGCGTGGGTGAAGGCGGTGCATGAATTGCTCAGGGCGAGCGGTTTTGTGCAGGCCGGCACGGATGAGGATGTTCAGCGTAGTAATCAGGAAATTCTTCAGATGAATGCGTTTCGCGATCTGCTGATTTCGCTGGTGGCCGTGGATGCGATGGACGAAACATTGTCGTGGCGGCAATTTTTATCGCTGCTTCGCACAGGTTGTGCCGAGGCCTGTCTGGCTGAAACGCCCCGATATGCCAATGTGTCTGTACTGCCGCTGGCGCAGATCGCCGGGCTTTGCTTTGATCATCTGTTTGTTATCGGCATGGATGAAGAGGCTTTCCCGCCGCCCGTACGCCCTTATCCGCTATTGCCGGCCAGCGTTCAACAACAGTATGCGTTGCCGATGAGCAGCGGCGCGCTGCTGTATGATGCATCGCAACACCTCTGGGCATCGTTGTTGCGCGCCGCGCCGTGTGTGGAGCTGAGTTACGCCAAACAGCGCGACGACAAGGAGGTGTTGCCTTCATCCTTTGCGGCTGATCTGCCGCTACAGCCATGTCTCAGGCCGGAATCTGAACCTGTCCGAGCCGATATGGAGGGCATGGATGAATGCTCGGATGTGCCGCTGCCTGTGGGGCAGGCGGTGCATGGCGGCACGTCGATTATTCGCAATCAATCGGCTTGTCCGTTCAGGGCTTTTGCAATACACCGGCTCGGCATCAAAGCGCTGGAGGAGACAGCGCCCGGCATTGAGGCGAAGAGCAAAGGTTCGTTGATTCATCTGGCGCTGGAATATATCTGGCGCAATCTGGAGATGCGAACCGAACTGGAAGCGCTCGGAGAGGATGAAACTGCGGCATTGATTGATGCTGCGATTGAATATGCATGGCGCAAAGCCTGTGTGGCGGCGGATAGCCGCACACGGCAGTATGAGAAAAAACGCATGCATCAGCTGTTGCTGGATTGGCTGGAACTGGAGCTGCAACGCCCCGATTTCAGGGTGGCGGCGATTGAGCGGGAATATCGCTTGCGTCTGCCGCAACATGCGGATCAGCAGTTTGAGGTCAATATCAAGGCCGATCGTATGGATGTGGATGCATCCGGTCGCACGATCCTGATCGATTACAAAACCGGCGCCAAACAGTCCGTGGCCAAATGGCTTGTGGACGAAGACAATGATCGCATTGAGGAGCCGCAGTTGCCGCAATATGCAGTGGCGGCGGAACTGGGCGCGCACGATGCGGTGGCCTTTGCGCGGGTGCGCAGCGGCGATATGGCTTATGAAGGATTATGCGGCGAGGATACAGGTATTGACGGCATTGCCGCCTGCGATGGCAAGCGCGGCAGACCGGAGGATTGGCAGGCCGTGCTGGATGACTGGAAAGCATCAATCAATGCGCTAGCGATGGAATTTATTGAAGGGCGATGCGATGTGTCGCCGCGAGATGCCAATGCCTGCAAATATTGCGGTCTGGAAGCGGTCTGCCGGGTTGATGAAATGGATGTTTCTTAGCTATGTCGAGCCCAAAGACACCCGAGAGAAAATTGATATTACCCGGCTCAATGCCGAGCTGAAAACCACCGTGGCAAAGATTGACCAGCTAAGAGCGGATATTGATGCCATTGTGGCGGAGATTGAGGGAGATGTAGAGTGAAAGATAAACCCGTTTCATTGACTCAGCCACCTGAAGGCTATGGCGACTGGCTGGTTGAGTTAAAGAACAGGATTCATGCAGCCCAACAGCGTGCAACATTGGCGGTCAATCGCGAATTGGTGCTGCTCTATTGGCAGATCGGACATGATATTCTAGCGAGGCAGGCCGATCAGGGCTGGGGAGCGAAGGTTATCGAGCGCCTGTCTCATGACCTGAAAAATGCCTTTCCGGATATGAAAGGATTTTCCCGAACCAATCTGCTTTATATGCGGTCTTTCGCCGAGGCCTGGCCTGATGAGCAAATTGTCCAACAGGCTGTTGGACATTTACCCTGGGGTCACAATATGGTGTTGTTAACCAAATTGAAAAAGCACAAAGAGCGGCTTGCCTACGCCCAAAAAGCGCTTGAACATGGCTGGTCGCGCAACGTGTTGTCCATGCAGATCGAAACAAGGCTGATCGAACGGGAAGGTGCTGCCGTAACCAATTTTGAGCAGCGTTTACCCAAATCCCAATCCGACCTTGCTCGCGAGTCGCTCAAAGATCCTTACCGTTTCGATTTTCTGGGGCTGAGTGACGAAGCGCAAGAGCGAGAAATAGAGCGTGCTTTGGTTTATCATGTCACGGAGTTTTTACTGGAACTTGGCGCAGGTTTCGCTTTTGTTGGCAAACTGGTTCACCTTGAAGTCGGCGGCGATGATTTTTATATCGACCTGCTGTTTTATCATCTGAAATTGCGCTGCTATGTGGTCATTGAACTGAAAGCTGGTGACTTCAAGCCGGAACACCTCGGCCAGCTGGGCTTCTATCTGACCGCTGTGGATCGCCAGGTGAAAGCAGCGGAAGATCAACCCACCATCGGACTGCTGCTGTGCAAGAGCAAAAACAGCGTGGTGGCTGAATATGCGCTGGGCGACAAAACCCAGCCTATGGGCATTGCCGAATACAAACTGCGCGAATCCCTGCCCGAAGAACTGCAAACCAACCTGCCCAGCATCGAACAGATAGAACGG
>JALUYG010000003.1 GCA_027013105.1 Mariprofundus sp. | reverse complement strand
ATACGGAGCTGATTGAGGCGATGGAGCTGGAAAACCTGATGTCGCTGGCGCGCACGGCGGCGGCGGGCGCACTGGCGCGCACGGAAACACGCGGCGCCCATGCGCGCGATGATTTTCCGGAACGTGACGACAAGGCGTGGCTGAAGCATACGCTGGCCAGCATCAAGGATGGCGAGGTACGTCTGGATTATAAACCGGTCAGAATGCAGCCGATGACGGTGGAGTCGTTTCCGCCCAAGAAGCGGGTGTATTAACATGAAACAAACAACGCGTTTGCATGGACTTTTTCCACCCTGTGATAATGTTTCATATCACGGGGTGGAAAAAGTCCATGCGCGTTAGTATGAACGGCCTCGGAGCCTCCTGCCCTCGGCTTACTGGCGCATGCCAAAAGCGCGGTTTCGGCATGCTTACTAAAGCCGCCCATCCATGGGCGGGGAGTGACTCATGAGCGAAATGATTCAGCTCTCAGTGTTTCGTTACGATCCCGAGCAGGGTGACAAGCCGACCATGCAGAATTACGAAGTGCCGGTAACGGGGCCGGGCATGAAATTGCTCGATGCGCTCAATTATATCAAGTGGCAGCTCGACGGCACGCTGACCTACCGGCGCTCCTGCGGCGAGGGCGTGTGTGGTTCCGACGGCGTGAATATTAACGGCGTGAACGGTTTGGCCTGTATCACGCCGATCGCCGGGCTGAAGCAGCCGATTCATGTGCGCCCCTTGCCATCGATGCGGGTGATTCGCGATCTGGTTGTCGATATGGATCACTTCTTCGATCAATACCGCCAGATTCAGCCGTGGCTGAAAACATACACGCCGACGCCGGAGCACGAGCGACTGCAGACGCCCGAGCAACGCGCCGAGCTGGACGGCTCCTATGAATGCATCCTGTGCGGCTGCTGCACCACCTCCTGCCCGTCATGGTGGTGGAATGGCGACCGTTTCCTGGGCCCTGCCGCCCTGCTGCAGGCTAACCGCTGGATTGTCGATTCACGCGATGAAGCGATGGGCGAACGACTGGATCAACTGGAAGATTCGTTCCGTCTCTACCGCTGTCATCAGATCATGAACTGCATGGAAGCCTGTCCGAAAGAGCTCAATCCAACAGCCGCCATCAACAATATCAAACGCCGGCTATTGACCCGCAAATCCTGATCGGTTCCGCCCATCGGTTCACTATAGCTGATCGACCTGAGGCGTTTAACGCCATTGTTTCGGCACACGCCTTGTAGTTTTTTCGCGACTGCAGCTTGTCATCTGGACAGTTCTCTGCTTTACTAAGGCCATCTTGTATCTCGGGGGAGCTTATTTTTTATATAGGCTAGTTACATATATGTCATCATGGGAGGGTTGAAATGAAACGAATGTACGCATTCTTGATTCTGGTATTGCCACTGCTGGCTTTGGGCGGCTGCGGGCAGACCTCAGGGAACGGGGGGGCGGTAGCTACAGGGCAGCCCACCTTTGTCGCCAACTTTGATCCGAACAACAGTATTATTCCTTTTCCTGATGACTTGTTGTTCACTGGTTCGCTGGATGGAACGCTGAATATTCCATTGCTTCCCGGAGAATCCACCGGATTTGATAATCCCAAAGTCGCGATGAATACGCTGGATGGCTTTTCGACGATTGCGCCGATTTCCACTACCTTTGCTACTGCTGCCAATCCCGCAACGATTATCGCCGGCAACACGCTGCACATCTATGAGGTTACCGCCACTATTCAGGGGGCTGTAACAGCAATTGTCAGGGAACTGACTGCAGCCGAATACAAAGCATCGCTATCAACTACGGATGCGACAGGACGGACATTGGTGATTCAGCCGCTGGCGCCGCTGAAGAGCAACACCCGCTATATGGTGGTGCTCACTGGCGGGATCAGGAGCACATCCGGTCTGCCACTGGTTCCATCTTCCACATTCGGCCTGACCAAAGGCGCTGCACCGCTGGTGGATGGCGCCGGCAATAGTCTGTTCCCGGTGTTGACCAATGCCCAGGCCGTTGCGTTGGAACCGCTTCGGCAACTGACCCAAACCTATCTGGCTGCAGCTGCAAGCAAAGGCGTGCCGAGTTCCGCTGTAGCGCTGGCATGGACATTCAAAACACAGACGATCAATAAAGTGCTGGCGAAAATCCGGGCGGATAGTGTCGCAGCAGGCGCGACATCGGCAGCAAACTTCATCACAGTTCCAATAGCTCCAAATCCGGCGGCTCCACCTGCCGGAACTGGCGGGTTGGGCGTGTTGAGCATGGGTGCCTTCGCAGCGTCACAGGGCGGCACGCTTCTGGCTGCGTTTAATGCGGGGCTATTTGCCAATGTAGGCAGCGTTGTCATCGGAGCTATCAATGTGCCCTATTATTTGAGTGCCACGGGAGGCATGGGCGCAGGCGGTGCTATTGGCGTGGCGCCAACCGTGCTGCCAGGCGCTATAACGGCCCACTTTACAGTCGATGCGACAGGCGCGCCAACAGTGACAAGCACGCAGACGGTGCCTTTTTTAATGACGACGCCGAATACTGCCGGGCCGTGGCCGGTCGTGATTTTCCAACACGGGTTTACGGTGGATAAGTCGGTCATGTTCGGCATTGCCAATACCTTGGCCAAAGCAGGCTTTGCTACCATTGCCATCGACTCGGTTCTGCATGGCAGCCGTACGTTCGGTCTTGATCTGGTGACCGAGTCGGTTGTGAATGGGAAACTGGTTGTTACAGCCAACGTGCCGGATGGCGTTGCTGACTCCAGTGGAAGATGGTATCTAAACCTGAATTATCTTCTGACATTCAGGGATAATATTCGACAGTCTGTGGCTGATTTAATTCATCTCACGCGCCTGCTGGAAGTGCAGACAATGGATGTGGTGAACAACACGACGGGCGCACCGGGTAACCCTCTTGCTCCCGATGGCGCTGATCTGCTTATTGACGCCACGCATCCGATTTCTTATGTCGGCCATTCCAATGGCGGTATTTTAGGCGCCATGCTGGCCGCTGTAGAACCGGCGATTAAAACCTTTGTACTGGCCAATCCGGGCGGCGTCTATTCCGATATCGCCCTGCACTCCGCCGAGATCAGCCCCTTGGTGCTGGGAGGTCTGGCGGCCAAGGGGATTACGCCGACAGGCGCGCCAGATCAGTTTAACTCATTCTTTGTGGCCGCCCAAACCACACTGGACGATGGCGACCCGATTAACTATGCCGGTATTGCAGCGGCTCCGGCTAATGCCAAAAAGCTGTTGATGTTCAAACAGCTGGGTGATCTGGTGGTGCCGAATACGGCGACAGATGCATTGGCAGCCGCCTTTGGCATGAAACAGGTGGCCAATACGCCTGCGGCCGCGACCTGGCCGCTTGGCGCCGTTGCATCGCCATTCCCGGGTAGCGGATTTACATTCTTCACCAAGGGCACGCACTCCTCGTTTTTAACCGCTGACCCGCCCGCGCCAAGTGTGGTTGGCTCAGATGTCATCACTGAGATGCAGTCGGAAACAGCAAACTATCTGGGTAGCGCATTGGCGTCGCCTTCAGGTGCAACGGTTGTGATCGGCGCAACGCCTCTGCCATCTGGTAGTGGTGTTGCCACGATCATGCAATAGGGGGGTAAGGATATGAGTTTACGCAGATTTACTTTATTCGCGGCGTCGGCACTGATTGGGTTGATGAGTGTGCAGGCCCAGGCCAGCGGTTTTCAGATTGCCGAGATGGGCACCAAGGCGATGGGTTTGAGCAATGCGTTTACCGCTATTGCCGATGACCCTTCCGCGCAATGGTATAATCCGGCAGGGTCATCTTTCCAGTCCGGCACGCAGATTATGGCCGGCGGCGATATTGTGATTGTTCCCAACCTTGATTTTTCGACCAACACCTTAAATCCCGCCCATCCGGCCAGAACATCGATGAAAAGCAAGGTGCTGGGCGTACCGCACTTTTATGTCAGCCATAGTTTTGCTGATAGCCCGATGACCCTGGGAATCGGGGTGAACTCTCCCTTCGGTCTGGAGTCGGACTGGCCGGCCAATTCGCCATTTGCGACATCGAACACTTTTTCGCAAATCAAGATGGTGAATGTGAACCCCAACCTGTCGTGGCGAATCAGTGACCACCTGGCCATTGCCGCCGGTTTTGATTATGTCCGCCTGTTGAAAGTAAGGTTGAACAATACACTTCAGTTACTTGAAGGCAGCGGTGATGGCTGGGGCGGCAATGTGGCGTTGCTGTATCGCAACAAGCAGTTTCGCTTCGGTTTATCCTACCGAACTCGCGTGCGGGTCGATATCAATGATGGTACGGCGATTGGCGGACCTGCGCTGGCCAGAGTGGGTGCGCCGGGGGCTGTCGGGGCGACAGGCGCGGTCTCAACCAGGGTTGTGTTGCCGGATCAGGTTAATGTCGGGCTGGCTTACAGGCCCAATGATGACTGGATTCTGTCACTCGATATTGATTGGGTGAACTGGAAAACTTTTGATAACCTGGATTTCCGTTATGCCCCCTCAGTCTTGGCAACTGCGCTAACCGGAGGGACCAACTTCAGGACGCTGCCTGAGAACTGGAGTTCGGGCGTTGCTGTTCGTGGCGGCGTGCAGTGGCAATACGCGCCCAATATCAGTTTGCGAGGCGGTTATACGTTTGATCCGACACCGGTAGATGATCACTTCTTTTCACCCGGCATCCCGGATCGTGACAGACATCTGTTCACGGCTGGCGTAGGCTATGATGTCAACCAGTCGCTGACGCTGGATATGGCCTATATGTTCGTCTACTTCGTCAATAAGAGTCAGACGGCTTCTACAGGTAGACTAAACGTGGTGCGCAACGGTAGCTACTCCGGCAATGTGCATATTGTTGCCGGCTCGCTGGTTTACCGGTTTTAAACTGTTCGATTTCTTGAATAGCAAAAAAAGGCTCTTCGGAGCCTTTTTTTGTTGG
>JALUYG010000002.1 GCA_027013105.1 Mariprofundus sp. | reverse complement strand
GCCGGGCACACCTAAGGTTCGGGATCCCGTTTGTCGCCGCATAGGAGTGCGCAATCAGCACAAATGGCGAGTGTTGAAAAATCACACCCAACACCACCACCGGCGCGCCCTGCCCGCGACTCAGCAGCAGATCGGATGTGCCTGTGCCATATTCAGCCTCACCGTTGAGCACCGCTTGGATCGGATTTTTACCAAATTCCGCCTCACGCAACCGAACATCCAGCCCGACATCATGATAATAACCCTGTTCAATAGCCGCATAGTAGCCGGCAAACTGAAACTGATGCTTCCACTTCAGCTGTAAGGTAATCTGTTCATCCGCAGCATGGGCAGGAGCAGGCGACAGGCATAGTAACAGCATAGACAGCAGCTTTATCCAATCGCTTCGTTGCACCTTTTTCATCATCACGCCCCAAGCGTAGCAGCGGACTACCTTTTCCACATCCTCGGAGGAGAAGAGATGTGCAGAATAACACCACTGTTGCGAATCGTTTTACGGGTGAAGAACAACCAACAAATCGATAGCAATATCATCATCGGCAACGATGGATCAGCCGGTGCATCCGAATCATCAACCAATACGCAGCCTCCGGCGCTGGCGACAAATGGTAGTGAAACTCTCGCACCGGATCCGCCGCCCACCGCAATAGGGTCGACAATGACACCGTTGACAGCGCCATCCAAGTCAAACACTCCGCCATCCAGCAGGGTCACTGCAACCGTATTCGCATTAACCCGCGTCCATTGGTTCACCCCTGTTCCATTCGGGATCAGTGTGTAAACCCCTGCATTGTTTACTTTATATAGCACCGTATTCGCAGGCAGTGGCGAATTAAATGTTAAATTCACCGTCTGACTGCCGCCGGCTGTAACAGAGGTAGTATAGCTAACAACACCAAACGGGAACGCTACGCCGGCTGGCGGTGTCGTGCCTGATGTAGAGGCAGCAGAGAAATTGGAATCAAAAACAGAAGACTCAAAGCAGGATGGGACAATGATTATCTAATCGCTCTACTGATCGGGGAAAGTTGATTTTAATGCGATTGCCCTGGGAATAAGCCTAACGCGAAAGAGGGAGTGACATTGAGTCACTCCCTCTTTCTTGTTGGTGGCGCTTCAGGGACTCGAACCCCGGACACGCGGATTATGATTCCGCTGCTCTAACCGACTGAGCTAAAGCGCCGTAGAAGATCGCGCATTTTAGGGAGTAGAGGCTTGTCGTCAATGGCCGATCTGCATATTGAATGCAGGAACTGCTGCTATTGAGGCAGATACTCCCGCAACATCGCATCTGTTTGCAGCACCTGCTGATGCAACTGCGCCAGAGTGCCGCTGTTCAGGATCGTGAAATCGGCCGCCTGGCGGCGATCGGCGTCGCTGCACTGCCTGGCGACGACTGCATCAAATTCGGCGGCGCTTCTGTCGCCTCTCGCGAGCACCCTTTGACGCCTGATCTCTTCATCGGCCAGCACCACGACCACGGCGTCCATACGCGATGCCCCGCCCGATTCCAGCAACACCGACGCCTCTATCACCACATAATCGCTCCGCTGTCGCCGCAACCACGCCTCTTCGGCCTGCCAGATTAACGGATGCATGATGGCATTGAGCTTCGCCACCTGCGCATCGCTGCAAAAGCAGCGCTGCGCCAGTTTTTTCCTGTCCAGTGCGCCCGTAGCGCTCAGGATATCGTCGCCAAAAGCATGCACCAGCCGGGCCAGCCCTTCGCTGTTCGGCGCCACCACATCGTGGCCGACCCGATCGAGATCCAGCACTGCGATACCGAGAGCGGCAAACATCGACGCCACCGTACTTTTACCGCTGCCGATTCCGCCGGTCAGCCCCACCCGCGGCGGACTCATGCCGCCCTGCTGAATCGATGCGCCAGCAGGCCGCACCACGTAATATTCGCCGGATGATGCATATCAGCCATGCCAGCCCGCCAGATGCAGATACCAGCCCAGCAGTTCATCGCCCCACAGCAGCCAGATCATGCCCGCTACGGCCAGATAGGGGCCGAACGGAATTTCGGCGCGCCAACCTTTTTTTGCCAGCAGCAGAAACAGCGAGCCGACCAGCGCGCCGACAACAGACGAGACCAGCACAATAAAGGGCAGCGCCTGCCAGCCCATGAATGCACCCAGCATGGCCAGCAGCTTGAAATCGCCATGGCCCATTCCCTCGCGGCCGGTCAGCAAAAAAAACAGCCGCGCAATCGACCAGAACAGCCAGTAGCCGGCCAGCGCGCCAATCAGCGCATCGAACCAGGCGCCCTGCCACCAGGCAAACAGCAATCCCGCCGCCATGCCCGGCCAGGTCAGGGCATTGGGCAACAGCCCCGTCTCCAGATCGATGGCGCTGAGCACCCAGAGTAAAAAAAACAGGCATAAGGCCGAGGCCAGTTCGACAGTCGCGCCAAAACGAACAGCCAGCAACGCCCAACTCACCCCCATCAGCAACTCCAGTAACGGATAACGCCAGCTAATCGGGGCATGACAGTGGCGACAGCGGCCGCGCAACAGCAGCCATGACAGCAGGGGAATATTATCATAGGCGGCAATAGCATGGTCGCAAACCGGGCAGTGACTGCCCGGAAATGCGATCGATTCACGCCGGGGAATACGATAGACGCAGACATTGGCGAAACTGCCAACCATCAACCCCAGAACGCCGCATAACAGCGCCAGTTCGTTCATTTCTCTTCATCCGAAACATGCCCTTTTTTCAGGCGGTAGCGCAGCGATCGGAAGCTGACCCCCAACGCTTCGGCGGCTCGCGTGATATTGCCGCCGCTGGCGGCCAGCGCTTCATCAACCAGTTGCTGCTCAATCGTCGCCATCCAAGTATCCAGACCGCCGCCCTGCTGCTGCATGCTCTGCAGTGAAATTTGCACGCTGCTCTGAGCGCCGGAATACATCTCGGCCAGCAGCGCCTTGTCCAACTCCCCGCCTTCGGAGAGCGCCAGCATCCGCTGCATCAGGTTTTCCAGTTCCCGTACATTGCCCATCAACGGCAGTGAGGCCAGCTCTTGCAGACAGTCCTCGCTCAACCGGGCGCGGCCTTCGCTATATTGCCGCACCATCGCTCTGGCCAGCAGCGGGATATCCTGCCGGCGACTGCGCAGCGGCGGCATATGCACCGGCACCACATTCAATCTGAAAAACAGATCGTCACGAAAATGGCCCTGTCGCACTTCCGCCTCCAGGTCACGGTTGGTGGCAGCAATAATCCGCACATCGATATCATGCTCGCGATCATCGCCAACCCGCCGCACCCGCTTTTCCTGCAACACCCGGAGCAATTTCACCTGCACCGATAGCGGCAATTCGCCCACCTCATCGAGAAACAGGGTGCCGCCGGCGGCCGATTCGATCAGGCCGGCGCGATCCGATTCAGCGCCGGTAAAGGCGCCTTTGCGGTGCCCGAACAGCTCCGATTCAAACAGCCCTTCGGGAATAGCGCCGCAATGCACAGGAATGAACACGCCCTTGGCGCGCCGCGACCAGCCATGCACGGCCCGCGCCGCCAACTCCTTGCCGGTGCCGGACTCGCCGGAAATCAGCACCGTAAAATCCGACTTTGCCGCCCGCTTCAACCGTTCACGCACCCGCTGCATCGCTTCGGATTCACCCAGCAACATATCGCCGGCAGTCTCAGCCTCTTCAGCTTCCGCCTCCTGCGGCGTTTGTCTTAAAACCCCGCCATTTTTCGCCGCATCAAACAGCGCCCGCTCAACCGCCGAGCCCAACTCTTCGCCCGACACCGGTTTGGTCAGATAATCAAAAGCGCCCTGCTTCATGGCCGTCACAGCCGTATCGGCGCTGGCATAGGCGGTGAGCAACAGCACCCGGGCCTGCGGCTGACGCTTGCCAGCCATATCAATCACCTCAAGTCCGGCATCACGCCCCTCCATGCGCAGATCGGTGAGCACCACATCGAAAGCAGCAGTTTGCAGTTGACGATCCGCCTCCGCCGGCGACGCACATGCGCAGACATGGTGGCCCTGCAACTCCAGCCCCATCGACAACACCTTGCGCGCATTCGCCTCATCTTCGACCAGCAGAATCTCAGCCATTGATCACCTCCGCATCACGCACTTCCGCATCATCCCCCACGCCCCTGGTAATATTCAGCGGCCCGACAATCTGAAAACAGACCTTGCCCGCATCACTCCGCACCGACACCTCCCAGCCGTTGGCCGTGCACACCTGTTTCACCGTCGCCAGCCCCAGGCCGATGCCGTTGGATCGCCCGGTCACAAACGGCTCAAACAGACCGTCGCGAATCTCATCCGGCAGTTCGCCATCATTACAGACGCGCAACGTCCACGCCTTTTCATCCGCTGTTAACGTCAGTTCGACACGGCTGCCGGACTGACGACTGGCCAGCGCATTGGCGAGCAGATTATCCACCACCAGACGAAAATGGTCGGCGTCGATGACCAACTCATCAAGTTGGCAATCGGCGCATACATCTTCATGGACAATTTTCAACTGCGCCAGCAGCTGACGAATCACCTCCGGCATATAGGTCGGCGTCGGCGTTGGTTGCAGGGGTCTGGCGTAATCCAGCATCATGCAGACCAGCCGGTTCAAACGCTGCGTTTCATCCTGAAGAATCGCCTGCATCGCATCTCTGCTCTCCGGTTTGGCGGTCATCAGTTCCAACCCCTGCGCCATGGTCTGGATAGGATTACGAATCTCGTGCGCCAGCATGGCTGCCATCCTGCCGAGCAGGGCCATCTTTTCCTGCTGCATCAACTGCCTCTCCAGCCGCCTCACCTCAGAGATATCAACCAGCGTCAGCAACCATGCGGCATCGTCTTCGGCCGACAGGCGGCGCACCAGCAGCAGCAGATGAGGCGCTGCATCAGCGGCTGAACCGCTGTATTCACACTGGCATGATGTGCGTTGCGATTGTTGAAAAAAGCTGCGTAGCGCCGGAATCGCAAGTAGCGTCGCA
>JALUYG010000001.1 GCA_027013105.1 Mariprofundus sp. | reverse complement strand
GATGACAAATCCGGCCCAGCCGTCGAGAAAGCCGAGCTTGAGGATATAGATGCGAATAAAGGACCATAAACCGCGCAACAGCGCCGTGGCCATGCCGGTGCGTTTGCCGGCGCGCTCCAGTCGGTCAACGCCCAGGGTCGAATAGCGGTTGGCCTTGTGCAGCACCTGATCGAGATTTTTGAAGGGAAATTGCCAGATGTCCGACTGCATGTACGCGATCGAACCATGCGTTGCAAAAGCTTCGTGTACCTCATCGGCGCTGTCGAAGCTCAGAGCGCCGCGGCGAAACAGTTGCGGTTGACGATAATCGGGATACCAGCCGCAATGCCTGATCCAGCGCCCCATAAACCAGTTTTTGCGCGGCACATACCAGGCGTCGGCGGCATCGGGATCGGCAATGATGGCGCGAATCTCTTCGGCTGCAGCCGGCGTGCAGCGCTCATCCGAATCGAGACTGAAAATCCAGTCGTGCGAGCAGGCGGCGATGGCGTCATTGCGCAGTTTGCCGAAACCTTCAAAATCGATCTGCACCACGGTTGCGCCGAGCGATTCGGCGATGGAGGCCGTCGCATCCGTGCTGTGCGAATCCACCACGATTACTTCATCGGCCCACAATACGCTGTTCACCGCCGCAGCGATCTTCTCCGCCTCGTTGAAGGCGATGATATAGACGGAAAGTTTAGCCACGGCTGTGTCCGTTCTCAGGCTGAAGTTGTTTGAGTCCGTATGCTGCTTCGATTCGCCGTTCATTCAGGCAAGCCTGCAACATGTCGTCATTTTCCGCCAGATGTCGGCGTGACGACTCCTCATGCCACAGGTGCAATACCGGCATTCCGCGCAGGTTGCGACGTTTGAAGCCGGCATGCAGCAGACGGGCGGTCAAATCGGAATCTTCACGCCCCCAGCCTTCGAAACTTTCATCAAAACCATTGATCTGAATCAGCGCCCGGGTCGGGCAACAGAGGTGGCAGCCGCGGATGCCTTCGAGTTGGGTGGAGGCTGGCGACAGGGTGGTTGGCAGCAGCAGCGGCAGCAGGCGATTGATATTGCCGCTGACGCGCTGTTTCAGCCACCAGCCGCCGGAACGGGCCGTATCGAAGGATTGCTGCTGACATAACCGCTCGCTGCAGGGGCGCGACAAGAGTACGCGGCTGCCGCTGACAAAATAGTCCTCGCCGGAAAAGCGGCGGTGCGCCGCCACCAGGCCGGGCAGGGGGATGCAGTCGCCATCGGTGAGCAGGGTGTGGGAGGCGCTGATTTGCGCAATGGCGCGATTGTGGATGCGCGCCTTGCGGAAGCCGTGGTCTTCCTGCCAGTAGTGGTGAATAGGCGCTGGAAAATCGGCTTGGAGGCGTTCGATCAGTTGCGCCGTCTCTTTTGTTGATCCGTCGTCCGCAATGTAAATCGAGAAGTGATGGTCGGTTTGTTGCCGGTATCCCTCCAGCGTCAGGCGCAGAAAGTCGGGATTGTTGTAGGTCGAAATAACGACGGCGAGCGAAGCATTGGGCATGGGGCGTTACCTGTTGGTCAACAGGCCGTTGTCCGGTTGCGCATAGATCAGCGTAAATCCTACCCAGTTAAGTAGTTGGTAACCCTGCTCTTCCAGATAGTTGTGCATAGGAAGTTTAAGTATTTCATGAATATTGGTCAGGTGCGTTTCCGTGAGCAGGATTTTCGGCAGGTAGCGTGCCATATCCAGTGATTTGATGACATTGAAGTCGTGGCCTTCGGCGTCGATGGTGAGCAGGTCGATCTGCCGATCCTTGAATTCGGATGCGTCGATGATTTCAGTCAGCGGCCTGGTCTCGATGGTCGTCTCACTGTACACCGGCATGGGGGTGTTTTTTGCCACGTCTGGATCGATTGTGGAGCCGAGCCCGTAGCGGCTGAAATTATAGACGGTGACGCTGTCGTGGCTGTCGGAGACGGCGGCATTGATATTGGTGTCGTCGGGGCGGGCCATGTCGAAGCATTTGATTTTAATGGCGTCCATATCGATATTGATGCCGCGCCAGCCGCGTTGGTGTAAAAAACAGGTGTTGGAAAACTTGCTCGGGTGATAGCAGCCGACATCGACATAAAAGCCGTCTGTAATCTGTTTATCCAGCCAGTCGTTGATCACCACGTCCTCGCCGAACTGGGAGTGATGGCGACGCGTGTGCCGGGTCAGATATGTCTTGCGCAGAATATAGGCTTTTTCCAGCAGAGCGGAGAGCGTCATGGCTGTTTCCCTTCGGTCGCCGGGTCTGTGGGCGATATGCGGGTTGCCGGCGTAATGGTTGCAGGTTTACCGGTATCGATAGCCGGCGCCTGTCTGGAGTAGGAGGTCAGGTGGGCATAGATATGACCGAATTTGATTTTGGCCATCAGCTTGATCGGAATGTGGCGCGCATCATCGCTCATCCACAGGGTCATTTCCCCCTTGTTGGTGAAAATACCGGCTGTTTTAAGCTTGGGTTTGACGATAATGCAACGCACCTGCTCGCCCCAGGGCGCTTTCAGCACCTCTTTTTTCGGCATCACATTGACCTGGATTTCATAGCGCTTGCGTGAATCAAAGATCGGTATTGCCAATGTTTGACCGGGCTTCAGGTTTACCTTTCGCACCGCCAGAAAGGCGTCAATCACGCTCAGGTGTCCGGCCGGCACATCAAAATATTCGGTAATCTGATGCTGGGTGTGGGTTACCTGGTTTTTGCGCCAGTGAAACTCCGTGCGCTTTTGCGCCCGGTATTTGCGTTCATGCAGGTTGGCGTCAAACAGGGTGCTCTGCATCTTACCATCCACGCAGATGCCCTCCGCGGTGATGTAGTCGCGCACCTTTTTGAAAATATCCAACACCTTGTTGGTGCGGGCGAAGGTTTTGGCCTGCCAGCCGTTGGCCATGGGCAGAATATCCATGCGGGCCGAGCCGGCGTTGATAAATTCCCAGCCGACATCGAAGCTCAGATGCTCGCCGATATAGGGCATGCAGGGTGAGCCCGGATTGACCACGGCAGCCTGAAGCGGCGCGGCCCAACAGGTCAGCATCACCAAAATGGTAAATAATTTTTTCATGGTTAGAGGCTGCCGTGCCACCAGCCGAGCAGCGCCATCACCACCATGCCGCCCAGCAGCGCCGAAACATGGTTCCATTCCCGGTGTTGTTTGACCAGCGCCCAGTTGAAGGCGCCGCTGAATATGCGGCCGTTCAGGCGCGGCAGCAGCGCCGGGGTGGTTGTCATAAACTCCCGATAGGTGTCGCCGAACAGGTTGATGAGGTTCTTCTCCTCATTTTTCCATGTCGGCATATAGATGATGAAAAAGGCGATGGTGACAATGATAAAGGCCGCCATGCTGTCGGAACTGATACAGAAGCCGGTGGCAACCAGAAAATGGCCCAGATAGAGCGGGTGACGGCACATGGCGTAAGGCCCCGTCGTGGTCACTTCCGCCGATTTATGGATATGGCCGGAAGCCCACAGACGCAAGCCTTCGCCTATCGCCACCACGATGAGTCCGAGCATCAGGCTGCTGGAAGTCGGCCGGGCCAGCAGCAGGATGGCCGCCCCCATCAACACGCTGGCGGGTATGCGGGCCAGTAGCAGTGTCTGGTGAAGCCGTTGGCCGAATGTCTGTTCAGAGCTCATGCAAAATCCTTATAATGGCTTCGGGGTCGATGGCATCCATGCAGATACAGTGATCGCAGCGACGCTTGAAACAGGGGCCGCAGGCCGGATTGGATTGGATATGCCAGTTTCGATCTCCTTGTGGGTTGTTGGCGTCAGCCAGCGGCGCCGATCGCCATGATGCCGATGGCCCCCAGAATGTAATGGTAGGAACATTCAGCGCTGCAGCGAGATGCAGCACTCCGGTATCAGCGCCGACAATCGCCTGTGCGCCTTGCAGCACAGCGCACAATGCTGACATATTCAGGCGTTCGGGCAAGGCGAAGCCATTGCACGTTGATGCCAATCGTTGCGCCAGCGTCTGTTCGTTCGCACTACCCCAGCTGAAAACAGCTATTTTTCCCGATTGATGCAGCGCATGGGCAATGGCAAGCCATGTCGCATCGGGCAGCTGCTTGGTCTCCCAGCCGCCGGCTGCATGCAGTAGCACATAGGCCTGATCGGCCAGCTTCCATTCATGGAGTAATTTTTTGTCGGTTCTGATGCCGCTTTCGGCCAGATTAATTCGCGGCGGTGCGTAGGCGACAGGCGATGCGGGGGCGTTCCGGCTATCGCTGAAAAATGGTTCCATCGCCACGCGGCGATACTGCTGCACCACATGCCTCTCATCGGCATGAAAGCGTACCGGTCGAATGAACAGACGGCTGGCCGGTTCACGCAAATGGTTACGATCGATGCCGAACACCGGACTGCCGGCCGCACGCGCCAGCAGCGCCGATTTGATCAGCCCCTGCAGATCAATCACAGCATCAAAGCCGATGTTTCTAAGCCGCTTAACTGCGTGCCAGACCGAAGCGACCGGATGCTCGCCCCGCAACGCTACTGTATGAACCGTCACATCCGTTGGAAACAGCTCGGTGACAAAGGCGTAACGGGCATCGACCAGCCAGTGAACTTCGCTGATTTCAGGGCGGGCCCGCAAATCATCAAGCGCGGGCAAGGCATGGATAATATCTCCGAAGGCGGAGAGCTTCACGATAAGGATTTTCATATTATGAATCGGTTAACATGGCGGTGCAGGCGTCGAATAGCATGGTCGGGGTGATGTTGGCCATGCAGGGGTGGCCCTTCACGCTGCATTCGCGTTGCAGGCAGGGGCTGCAATCCGCCGGTTGATAGAGGATTTTTACATGCGGGCCGCTGGGCGATGTGCGGGCGGGGTCGGTGGCGCCGAATGGCGTCACAGTTGGAATGCCAAGGCCTGCCGCAACGTGCATCAGTCCGGAGTCGTTGCACAGCATGAGGCGACAGGCGCTGATCAGTTGCAGCGCTTCGGCCAGGCTGGTCGCTCCGGCCGCATTCCAATGCGGCGTGGTAAT